>NZ_CAWPQZ010000035.1:0-42227 GCF_963889785.1 Vibrio sp. S12_S33
CTTAATTGACTCTTGCAGTTGCCAGACCACAAGACGTTTTTATCAAATTGAAAGGGGTTATATAACTGACTTATAGCTGTAAGCTTTACGGAACCCCCAGCCTAGCTGGGGGTTTTCTCGATACAAAAATCCGCAGTACGTCGGGATACTGCGGATGATGTTCTATTTAAATGTATTACGAGTAAGATTAACGAGGGCAGATTTCTGATTCAGGGAAGAAAAAAGCAATTTCGCGCGCTGCTGACTCAGGGCTATCACTTCCGTGTACAGAGTTATAACGCATACTTAATGCGTAATCAGCACGAATAGTGCCGCAAGCAGCCTCTTCTGGGTTGGTTTTACCCATCAGCTCACGGTAACGAACGATGGCATTCTCTCCTTCAAGAACTTGAACCATAATCGGTCCTGAAGTCATGAATTTGGTCAGATCAGCGAAGAAGGCTTTGCCTTCATGTTCAGCATAAAAGCCACCGGCTTGCTCTTGATTCAAATGTAACATTTTTGCGGCAACAATACGTAAATCCGCTTTCTCAATACGGTGATAAATTTCACCAATCAAATTACGTTCTACTGCATCGGGCTTAATGATAGAAAAGGTTCTTTCTAGAGCCATAAGGTTGTCCTTCTACTTTTGTTTTTTTAGTTATAATTAGCGGCCAAAATGGTTGGCCGCCTCAAAAATTATTTGGCTTGGTCAGTTAAGATACGAGCTAGCGTGCGTACGCCCATTCCCGTAGCGCCTGCAGCCCACTTGTCACTTGATGATTTGCGATAAGTACCCGCACAATCAAAGTGCAACCAGCCTTTCTTATAATCTTCAACGAAGTAAGAAAGGAAAGCGGCCGCTGTACTTGCGCCTGGTGAATAATCACCAGAGCTGATATTAGAAAGATCGGCAAAACTGGAAGGTAGCATGCTGCGGTGGAAATCAGCCAAAGGTAGTGGCCATAGCCCCTCTTTTTCCTGACTGGCCGCAGTAAGTGCTTGATGTGCTAACTCGTCATCAAAGCTCAGTAGCGCGTGGTAATCATTACCCAACGCATTTTTCGCCGCGCCCGTTAATGTTGCGCAATCGATAATCAGCTCTGGTTTTTGTGCATCAGCGAACATCAAGCCATCAGCAAGTACTAAACGGCCTTCCGCGTCGGTGTTCATAATTTCAACGCTAGTACCATTTTTATAAGTGATAATATCACCCAGTTTTAGTGCTCGACCTGACACCATGTTTTCCGCACAGCAAAGGATCAACTTCACTCGCTTATTGAAACCACGCATGATCGCCAGACCTAGGCCGCCGGTAATAGTACCAGCCCCGCCCATGTCCGCCTTCATGGATGTCATGAAATTTGATGGCTTGAGGCTATAGCCGCCAGAATCAAAAGTAATTCCTTTGCCCACTAGACAAGCAAATACAAGAGCATCTTCCTTACCCGTTGGGTTGTAATCCAACTGCAGCATTGCAGAAGTGCGCTCAGAGCCGCGTCCGACAGCATAAATCCCTTCCCATCCTTCGGTAAGAAGATCTTTATCTTTCACTATACGGTAGGTGACATGGTCAGGTGCCAGTGACTTGATAAATTCAGCGGCCATCGTCGCTAATTGACGAGGTGCTACTTCTTCAGCACTTTTGTTGATGATATCACGCGTCCATTCAGTCGCTTTGATGCGATACTCCAGCTCAGCTTGATCTTGCTCAGCCAGTGGTTGCCACTCTAGTATGTTAAGTTTTTTCGCTTCACGGTAGCCTTGATGGAATGCCCACATGCTTTCGAGATCCCAGCCCTCACCTTGTAAACTGATGGCTCTGATGCCTTGCGAATCCAACTTACGTGCTGCACGCTGAACAGTTGCGACATCGTGCAAACCTTCGACTACATGAATCGTTACGCCATTTTCTGAAAATGATAAAATCGCCTTGTCTCCCCACTGAGGCTGGGCAGCTTCTTGGCTAATAAATACAGACATCTTTGTAGACATGGTTTCTCCTTGCCTGGATATGGCCTTACCTGTGCCATTACGATTGAATAACGAGAGGATGTTAGCATTTTGTAGGGTTAAAATGTCAAGTTGATAAAAAAACGGACCATAAGGTCCGCTTTTTTTAGTAAGAATTGTTAACTCGGTGATGTTTTACCAAATTACCATAGCGTTAGCGATGGGATGGGATTAAACAAACATTAGTCGATTTCTTCCATCCAACATAAGATGATGGCTTCTAAGATTTTTTCGTTAGAACGGTTCGGTTCATCATCAAATTCATCCAGTTCCATTACCCATTGATGTAAGTCGGTAAAACGTACATTTTTAGGATCGACATCTGGATACAAATCACATAGCTCAATCGCAATATCGCGAGAATCTGTCCATTTCATCTTATTGCCCTTATTTAATCAAACACTGGCGTAAGCGGATTGCCCACGCCGCGCTTACTAGTGATCTTCAGAAGCGAGGTTTAGCGTATACTTGGGAATTTCGACCACTAAATTTTCACTACAGACTCGAGCTTGGCATCCAAGGCGAGATTCTGGCTCTAGACCCCATGCTTTATCAAGCATGTCATCTTCTAGTTCATCACTTTCATTCAGTGAATCAAACCCTTCACGGATGATGACGTGACAAGTTGTACAAGCGCATGACTTTTCACAGGCGTGCTCAATAGCGATTCCATTTTTCAAAGCGACATCAAGCACGGTTTCGCCTGTTTTTGCTTCAAGCACAGCACCTTCTGGGCAAAGATCTTCATGAGGTAAAACAATAATCTTAGGCATAATTTTTCTCTTTAAATATCGTCCACAGACTGGCCAGCCAATGCCGCGCGAATCGACTTATCCATTCGACGTGCTGCAAAATCTTGGCTAGCTTTATCTGTATCTTTAATACCTTGCTCAATGGCATCGGCACTTTCACCATTGCGTAGTGCAATTAACGCTTCAATCGCACCGAGTAATTGCTGTTTTTCACTTTCAGTAAGAAGCTCATCGCCATCAGCATGCATCGCTGAAATAAGCCCTTCAATGACGCGGTCAGCTTCAACTCTTTGCTCTGCTAGTACACGAGCTTGCATGTCTTTTTCAGCAAACGCCATTGAGTCTTTAAGCATGTCTGCCACTTCGTTATCACTCAAACCATAAGAAGGTTTAACTTGAATTTCAGACTGAACACCAGTGCTCTTTTCCATTGCTGTGACGGATAGCAAACCATCAGCATCAACTTGATAAGTGACACGAATATGAGCAGCACCCGCGGTCATCGGTGGAATACCTTTTAAAGAAAAACGCGCTAATGAACGGCAGTCATCGACCATCTCACGCTCACCTTGCACGGTATGAATAGTCATCGCCGTTTGGCCATCTTTAAAAGTAGTGAATTCTTGAGCTCTTGCGACTGGAATCGTGGTATTGCGTGGAATGATTTTCTCGACCAACCCACCCATGGTTTCGATACCCAGTGAAAGCGGGATAACATCAAGCAACAGCATTTCAGAGTCAGGCTTGTTACCTACCAAAATATCCGCTTGAATAGCCGCACCAATCGCCACGACTTCATCAGGGTTAATGCTGGTCAGTGGTGTACGACCAAAAAATTCACCGACTAAATCACGAACTAAAGGCGTACGAGTTGATCCACCGACCATCACCACTTCTAGCACTTCATCGGCATCAATTTCAGCATCTTTCAAAGTACGACGGCACGACAATAATGTTTTCTTAACCAGTGGTGTAATCAGTTGATTAAACTCTTCACGCGTAAAATGCCCGTCCCAGCCTAATACCGAAACATCAACACTGGTTGTATCCGACAACGCTATTTTGACCGCGGTAGCCGCATCCAGTAACGTGCGGTTTTGCTCTGCACTTAATGGTGAAGGCAAGCCGATTTGCGCTTGTAAATGTTCAGCAATTAAATGGTCAAAATCATCACCACCTAATGCAGAATCTCCGCCAGTTGCCAGTACCTCAAATACGCCTTTAGACAGTCGTAAAATAGAGATGTCAAATGTGCCACCACCTAAATCGTAAACAGCAATAACTCCTTCTTGAGCGGAGTCTAGACCGTAAGCAATGGCAGCTGCCGTCGGTTCATTGAGCAAACGAAGCACATGCAGACCAGCAAGATTAGCCGCATCTTTGGTTCCTGCACGCTGCGCATCATCAAAATAAGCCGGTACAGTGATGACCACGCCAGCCAGCTCACCACCTAGTGATTGTTCAGCACGTTTAGCTAATGACTTTAGAATATCAGCCGATACTTGAATCGGATTTTTATCACCCTGCGCCGTTTGCAAAATAGGTAAACCATTGTCACTGGCTTTAAAGTGATAAGGTAAGGTTGGGTAGCGCGCTTGAATATCAGTCAATGAGCGTCCAATCAAACGCTTCACAGAAATAATGGTGTTAGCAGGATCACGTTGTGCTTTTTCTCTGGCAGCATCACCAACCAAGCTTGTTTCTGCCGTGTAATGCACAACTGAAGGCAGAATACTACGGCCTTGCTCATCAACAAGCGTTGTCGCACCACCGCTTCGAACGGAAGCGACTAATGAGTTAGTCGTACCAAGGTCAATACCTGCCGCGAATTTATGCTGATGCGGCGCGGAGCTTTGACCCGGTTCTGCAATTTGAAGTAATGCCATTGATTGGTCCTTATTACGGAATTAGCCGAGTAAACGTTCTTCGACTCGTTCTATTTCATGTTTTAGTTTGGCAATAAATTTCAGCTTACGAACCGTGTCAGCAGCAGTGCTCCACTGGTTTTCATTCAGCTGTTGCTCAACTAAAGTAAGATGTTGTTTATACATCTTGCTTACTTTGCTTTCAAAATCGAATAAAGCACTTTCTGCTTCAGGATACGAAGCGATATCTTCCAACTCTTCACGCAATTCCATTTGTTCCATTAAGAACATCGGATCTTGCAGGGTTTGGTGCTCACCACGTAGCTCGATACCATTTTCTGCCAGCAGATATTCCGCGCGAGTTATGGGAGCTTTTAATACTTGATAAGCATCATTGATTTGAGAGGCTTTTTGCACAGCAAGTAAGCGGTCTCGTTCTGAAGCAGTTGCAAAGTTATCCGGATGGAAGCGCTTTTGCAAAGCCAGAAACTGGGAAGAAAGAAGGCTACCATCCAGCGCAAACTGACTTGGTAGCCCAAATAATTCAAAGTAGTTCATTAACACATCGCTCCTAGTGCTCGGTACTAGGCTCGTTATCAATGATGAGCCTAGCTATCCGAAAGCTAACCATTACACGTTGAAGCTTTCACCACAACCACATTCACTTTTCGCGTTTGGGTTGTTGAATTCAAAACCTTCGTTTAGCCCTTCTTTTACATAGTCTAGCTGCGTGCCGCTGAGGTAAACGAGGCTTTTTGCATCGATAATGACTTTTACACCATGATCTTCAAACACTTGATCTTCATCGTTGAGTTCATCAACAAATTCCAGTACATAAGCCATACCCGAGCAACCGGTTGTTTTCACTCCAAGACGTAATCCAACGCCTTTGCCTCGGTTATCCAGAAATGCTCTAACGCGATTTGCTGCTGCTTCAGTTAAGCTAATGGCCATACTACAACCCTAGATTCTTGGTTTGAAATTGTGGGAGTGAATATTCACTCCCTGATAAATTATTGTTGGTGTTTCTTTTTATAATCAGCAACGGCTGCTTTGATAGCATCTTCTGCCAAAATTGAGCAGTGAACTTTAACGGGTGGAAGTTCAAGTTCTTCAGCAATTTCAGAGTTCTTAATTGCAGCTGCTTCATCAATGCTTTTACCTTTTACCCATTCTGTTACTAATGAGCTTGAAGCAATAGCGCTACCACAACCATAAGTTTTAAACTTCGCATCTTCAATGATGCCTTCTGGTGTGACTTTAATTTGCAGTTTCATTACGTCACCACAAGCGGGCGCGCCAACCATACCGCTACCAATTGATGGATCTTCTTTATCAAAAGAACCTACATTGCGTGGGTTTTCGTAGTGATCAATTACTTTTTCGCTGTATGCCATGATAGTTTCCTCTAATCCTCTATTTCCTTGGGAATAACTAGTTCTTTATGAATAACTAGTGATGTGCCCACTCAACGGTGTTCAGATCAACTCCCTCTTTATACATATCCCATAGAGGAGACATGTCGCGTAATTTACTAACGGCTACACGGATTTGCTCAACCGCGTAGTCAATTTCTTCTTCTGTCGTGAAACGACCAAACGAGAAACGCACTGAGCTATGTGCTAATTCATCGTTGAGCCCTAGCGCACGCAGTACATACGAAGGCTCTAAGCTTGCTGATGTACAAGCACTGCCCGATGATACGGCAAGGTCTTTTAAAGACATCAACAACGATTCACCTTCAACGAAAGCAAAACTCACGTTTAGGTTGTGCGGAACACGTTGCTCTAGATCACCATTTACTGTAACGGCTTCCATATCTTGGACTCCAGCAAGTAAACGGTCACGCAGTGCTTTGGCGTGTGCGAAATCGTTTTGCATCTCTAGTTTTGCAATGCGGAACGCTTCACCCATACCGACAATTTGGTGAGTCGGAAGTGTACCTGAACGAAAACCTCGTTCATGACCGCCACCGTGCATTTGCGCCTCAAGACGAATACGAGGTTTACGACGAACATAAAGTGCACCAATACCTTTCGGGCCATATATCTTATGTGCAGAGAAAGAGATCAGATCAACTTTCATTTCTTGCACATCAAGAGGCACCTTGCCTGCCGATTGTGCGGCATCAACGTGGAAAATAACTTTGCGCTCACGACACAATTCGCCGATTGCAGAAATATCTTGGATAACACCAATTTCGTTGTTCACGTGCATGATCGAAACAAGAACCGTATCATCACGTAGTGCTGCTTCTAACTTTTTAAGATCAATTAAACCATTAGATTCAGGCTCAAGATAAGTCACTTCATAACCTTCACGCTCAAGTTGGCGACAAGGATCAAGCACGGCTTTGTGCTCTGTTTTACATGTAATGATGTGCTTACCTTGCTTAGCATAAAAGTGCGCAGCACCTTTAATTGCTAGGTTATCTGATTCTGTAGCGCCAGAAGTAAATACGATTTCACGTGGATCTGCATTGATTAGATCTGCAATTTGCTCACGCGCCGTGTCTACCGCTTCTTCTGCCTGCCAGCCATAACGGTGAGAACGAGAAGCCGGGTTACCGAAATTACCGTCCATCGTCATGCACTGAACCATCTTTTCAGCCACACGAGGATCAACAGGACAGGTAGCTGAATAGTCAAAATAAATAGGCAGTTTCATTTTCTACTCCAATGTAAACATCGCCGCTATGAGCGAGTATTAAGACCTACGGGTGCCGAGCCGATTGTAACGGCATTAGTATTTTTCTTGGTTAACCCGTGGTTTATCGTAAGACCTATGTCTTGGCGATCAGAAATTTGTAGGACTTCATTATCAACCATCAACTCACCAAGAGAGATGTTATTGAGAAAGTCACTGATGCGTGAGCTTAGATCACGCCATAATGTATGAGTTAGACAGCGAGTACCACCTTGGCAGTCACCTTTACCATTACATTTGGTTGCATCTACGGATTCATCCACAGCCGCAATTACAGTACCAATCGAAATTGTGCATGCATCAGCACCTAAGCGGTAACCACCACCAGGGCCACGCACACTCGCCACTAAGCCAGCTTTGCGCAATTTAGAAAAAAGCTGCTCTAAGTAAGAGAGCGAAATACCTTGGCGCTCTGAAATATCCGCCAGTGGTACTGGGGTTTGCTGCGAATGCAGAGCCACATCTAACATGGCTGTTACCGCATATCTTCCTTTAGATGTAAGTCTCATATCATACCGTATCCACATTGATTATGTGGTTAGTATTTTTCCATACCCGACCAAAATGGTCAAGTATTTGTTTGACTAAATTAGTCAAGTATTTAACCATTTAATAAAAGAGGTTAATTACTTAATGGTGCTATGCTTTTCAACTGACGTTAGAATACCGCGTAATATATTGATTTCTTGAGCTTCAGGACGTGCACGACTGAATAGACGACGAAGTTTATTCATTACCTGACCGGGCTGTTCTTTAGAGATAAATTGGGTTTGAGTAATCACCTTTTCAAGGTGCTCATAAAACATTTCTAGCTCATTGTGACGTGAGTAGACTTCTTGAGGCGGCGATGGATAACCCTTTTTCTCGTAATCCAAATGCGCAATACGAATCTCGTAGATCAAGGTTTGCACTGCCATTGCTAAGTTCAAGGAACTGTATTCAGGATTAGCAGGAATGCAGACATGAAAATGACACTTTTGCAGCTCTTCGTTAGTTAAGCCCGTTCGTTCACGACCAAACACCAATGCAACAGGATGCTGTTGACCTTCAATTGCAAATTTTTCACCGCATTCTCGCGGCTCAAGCATTGGCCATTCTAAGGTGCGAGAGCGAGCACTTGAACCCACCACCAAACCACAATTTTCAACGGCTTGGTCTAATGTATTAACAATTTCTGCATTTAACGCGATGTCACTAGCGCCCGCGGCTAAAGCAATCGCTTGAGCGTCAACTTCACATTGCGGCGCAACCAAAACCATTTTGCTCAGCCCCATTACTTTCATCGCACGGGCCGCAGAGCCAATATTTCCAGAATGAGAAGTGCCCACCAAAACGACTTTTACATTGTCTAACATTGCACATAACACCAATAAAATTAAAACGCCGAGATATTAACATAAACCTGACCAAAATAGTCAGGTCCTTATGTGATACAAGACCGAACGAACAAAAAATAACCACTTCCTTTTTAATAAAAATTTGGTATACTGCCGCCCGCTTTTTCGTTCTTTAACATCCGTTGGGAAAACTGTATGCATCCAATGCTAAACATAGCTATTCGCGCTGCGCGAAAAGCTGGCAATCATATTGCTAAATCGCTAGAAAACGCTGAGAAAATCGAAACCACTCAGAAAGGCACTAATGACTTTGTTACTAACGTAGACAAAGAAGCAGAAGCTATGATCATCGATACAATCAAGAGTTCTTACCCAGAACACTGTATCGTTGCTGAAGAAAACGGTCTTATCGACGGTAAAGATAAGGACGTTCAATGGATCATCGACCCACTGGATGGCAACACAAACTTTGTAAAAGGTTTGCCTCACTTCGCGGTTTCTATCGCTGTTCGTATCAAAGGGAAAACTGAAGTTGCTTGTGTTTATGACCCAATGCGTAACGAGCTATTTACCGCTCAACGTGGTTCTGGCGCACAACTAAACAACTCTCGTATCCGTGTTAAGCAATTGAAAGATCTTCAAGGTGCGGTACTGGCTACAGGCTTCCCATTCAAACAAAAACAACACTCTGAATCTTTCATGAAGATTATGTCAGCTCTTTTTGTTGAATGTGCGGATTTCCGTCGTACAGGTTCCCCAGCTCTAGATTTATGTTACCTAGCAGCAAACCGTGTTGATGGTTACTTCGAATTGGGCTTGAAGCCTTGGGATATGGCTGCTGGTGAACTAATCGCTCGTGAAGCTGGTGTTATCCTGACTGACTTTGCTGGCGGTACTGACTACATGAAGTCTGGTAATATCGTTGGTTCAAGTGCTCGCGGCGTAAAATCAATTCTTAAACACATCCGCGAAAACGGTAACAGCGCTATCCTTAAATAGATTGCACTGAACAATATCAAGCTCCGTCACAGCTGATTCAAGCCTCGTATAGCAATATACGAGGCTTTTTCTTTACCTTAAGTATCATACCAATTTCACATTAGAAAAAAGCCGCAGAATTTTCTGCGGCTTTTGGCTTTTGGCTTTTGGCTTTTGGCTTTTAAATGATTTTTAGTAATCAAGACATACCCAACAACTTGAAGTTGCAGGTATAACTCTAAGGGAGTTCGTCAAACTCAGCACCTTCTTTTTCCACTTGAGGCGGAAGTAAGTGCTCACGTGTGATACCCAATTTCAATGCCAGTGCAGACGCAACATAGATTGAAGAATAAGTACCGACAGTGATGCCCAATAACAATGCTGTTGCAAAACCATGAATGTTGGCACCGCCCTGCACAAACAGTGCAATAACCACTAGCAAAGTCGTACCGGATGTAATTAATGTACGGCTTAACGTTTGGGTGATTGAGCTGTTCATGATTTCCGCGGAATCGCCTTTACGCAATTTGCGGAAGTTTTCACGGATACGGTCAAATACAACAATGGTATCGTTGAGCGAGTAACCAACAACCGTCAGCAGTGCAGCCACAATCGTTAGGTCAACCTCAATTTGCATGATAGAAAATATGCCAAGAGTAATGATAACGTCGTGCGCCAAGGCCAAAACCGCTCCTGCTGCTAAACGCCATTCAAAACGCATAGACACGTAAAGCAGGATACAAATTAGTGAGGCTAGAATGGCTAAACCACCCGCTTCAGCCAACTCATCCCCCACGTTTGGCCCAACAAACTCAATACGGCGCATCTCAACACTGCTACCGGTTCCTTCTTTGATAGCCGAAAGGATCTGGTTGCCGAGTGTTTCACCCGCGACATTGTCACGAGGACGCAAGCGAACCATTACTTCACGCGCAGAGCCAAAGTTCTGCACTGTTGCATCACCAAACCCTTTTGCTTCAAGTGCCCCACGGATATCTTCAAGGTTAGCTGGCTGTTCAAAGCCAACTTCAATTAAAGTTCCGCCGGTAAAATCTAAACCCCAATTCAACCATTTAGTTGAAAGCGTAAAGAGTGAAGCACCTATCATCAAAATTGAGAAAATAAACGCTAACTTCGACCAACGCATAAAGTCGATCGTTTTATCTGCTTTTAGAATCTGAAACATAATAATTCCTAGCCTTAGATCGACAGTTTTTTGATACGTTTACCACCGTATAACAGGTTCACAATACAGCGAGTCCCGATAATAGCAGTGAACATAGAAGTTAAAATACCGATAGAAAGTGTCACGGCGAAGCCTTTAATTGCCCCTGTACCCACTGCGAACAAGATGATAGCGGTAATCAATGTGGTAATGTTGGCATCAGCAATGGTACTAAATGCATTCGCATAACCTTGATGGATCGCTTGTTGCGGGTTGCGCCCATCACGAAGCTCTTCCCGAATACGCTCAAAGATCAGTACGTTCGCATCAACCGCCATACCAACTGTTAATACAATACCTGCGATACCTGGTAGCGTCATTGTGGCCCCCGGAATCATCGACATGACACCGATAATCAGTACTAGGTTAGCCATTAGCGCGATGTTGGCAATAAGACCAAATCCACGGTAATAAAGCAGCGTAAACAACATAACCGCGACCATACCCCAGATACACGCTTGAACACCCATATCGATGTTTTGTTGACCCATTGATGGACCAATCGTACGTTCTTCAACAATAGAGATCGGCGCAATCAGAGCACCAGCACGCAATAGCAATGCTAAGTTGTGCGCTTCAGCCACAGAATCAATACCAGTGATACGGAAGTTACGACCTAACGCCGACTGAATCGTCGCTTGGTTGATCACTTCTTCTTGCTTAGCAAGAATCACTTTACCTTCCGGAGTTTTACGACCACTGTCTTTGTATTCTGCAAACACGGTTGCCATCAACTTGCCAATGTTCTTTTTAGAGAACGCTGACATTTTGTTACCACCTTCACTGTCTAGTGAGATGTTTACTTGCGGGCGTCCGTATTCATCCGTGCTTGAGCTTGCGTCAGTAATGCTCGCACCGCCTAGAATCACACGTTTTTTCAAAACTACAGGACGTTGATTACGGTCGAACTTAATTTCGCTACCAGGAGGAACACGACCAGAGGCCGCTGCAGCTAAATCCGCTTTGTCATCAACTTCACGGAACTCAAGTGTTGCTGTTGCCCCTAGAATTTCTTTCGCACGAGCTGTGTCTTGAACACCTGGAAGTTCAACCACGATACGGCTTGCACCTTGGCGTTGAACCAAAGGCTCTGCGACCCCAAGTTCATTAACACGGTTACGTAGAATCGTAATGTTCTGTTCAACAGCATAATTACGAATTTCTTGTAAGCGTTGCTCGGTAAATTTAGCCGTTAAGATAAATCGTCCGTTAGCATCAGACTCAAGAAAAGTCATGTCAGGGTGTTTTGAAGCCAGTGCCGCTTTTGATTGTTCAAGTTGCTCAGCATCACGCAAAGTCACTTCAACGGTATCGTTACCTACCGTACGAATAGCGCGGTAACGGACTTTTTCATCACGAAGTTCACTACGAAACGCTTCTTCTTGTTGGCCTGACAATTTTTCCATTGCCGCGTCCATATCCACTTCCATTAAGAAGTGAACACCACCACGCAAATCAAGGCCAAGCTTCATTGGCGCAGCACCAATAGATTCCAGCCAGCTAGGTGTAGAAGGAGCAAGGTTCAGTGCAACGATAGTATCTTTGCCTAACGCTTCACTAATGATGTCACGAGCACTAATTTGTGTATCAGTATCGTTAAATCGAACAAGAATTGATCCATTTTCTAAAGCAATGGATTTATGAGAAAGGCTCTCTTTATCAAGAGCATTGGTGACAGCATCCAGCGTTGACATATCTACAGAGGCGCCACGCGCCCCTGTAACTTGAATAGCCGGATCTTCACCGTAGATATTTGGAAGTGCATATAAAGCGGAAATGGCAATGGCAAACACTACCAATAAATACTTCCATAACGGATAACGGTTTAGCACAGCGAGGATCCTCTAGCTGTTTTATAGAGACTTAAGCGTACCTTTTGGTAACACTGCAGTGACGAAATCTTTTTTGATCACAATTTCATTGTTCGCGTTTAGCTCGATAGTGATGTAGTCGCTATCTTCTGCGATTTTAGTGATTTTACCAACTAGACCACCGCTAGTTAGCACTTCATCGCCTTTACCCATCGCAGCCATTAAGCTTTTGTGCTCTTTTACACGCTTTGCTTGTGGGCGGTAGATCATGAAGTAAAAGATAACCGCGAACATGCCAAGCATGATTAGCATTTCAAAACCGCCACCTTGTGGTGCACCTTCACCTGCTGCGTGTGCTACAGAAATTAAACTCATTGAGAAACGTCCTCTAAATTATTGTTGATGTTGAATCTATTGGGCTGCATCATCTCGATTTCAAGTTTACAACTTCACAAATCATAAATAATACAGCCTGGTAATGTTGATTTAGCTATTACTGACCAAGAGGCGGAACATCACGATTGCGGCGAGCGTAAAACTCTTCCACAAACGCATCGAAACGATCTTCTTCAATGGCTAAACGGATACTTGCCATTAAGCGTTGGTAATAACGTAAGTTATGAATCGTATTTAAGCGCGCACCTAGAATTTCGTTACAACGATCTAAATGGTGCAAATATGATTTCGAATAATTTTTGCAAGTGTAACAGTCACAATGCGGATCAAGAGCGCTTGTATCGGTTTTATGTACTGCATTACGGATCTTGATCACACCGCCAGTTACAAATAGGTGGCCATTGCGTGCATTTCGCGTAGGCATAACGCAGTCAAACATATCAATACCACGACGTACACCTTCCACTAAGTCTTCAGGTTTACCAACGCCCATTAGGTAACGTGGCTTATCTTCTGGCAATTGTGGACAAGTATGTTCTAGCACACGGTGCATGTCTTCTTTAGGTTCACCAACCGCGAGGCCACCCACTGCGTAACCGTCAAAACCGATATCAGTCAGTCCCTTCACAGAAACATCGCGCAAGTCTTCGTAAACACCACCTTGGACAATACCAAATAGAGAGTTAGTGTTTTCTAACTTGTCGAAATGGTCTCGTGAACGTTGAGCCCAACGCAGTGACATTTCCATCGATTTTTTCGCTTCGTCATGTGTCGCCGGGTATGGCGTACACTCATCGAAGATCATCACGATATCAGAACCAAGATCTTTTTGAATTTCCATCGACTTTTCTGCGTCCATGAAAATTTTATCGCCATTTACTGGACTACGGAAATGAACACCTTCTTCGGTGATTTTACGAATATCACCTAGGCTGAATACTTGGAAACCGCCTGAATCAGTTAAGATCGGACCTTGCCAATTCATAAAATCATGCAAGTCACCGTGCATTTTCATCACTTCTTGACCTGGACGTAACCACAGATGGAAAGTGTTACCTAACAAGATTTCTGCGCCAGTCTCTTTGACTTCTTCAGGTGTCATACCTTTTACGGTGCCGTATGTACCAACAGGCATAAATGCTGGAGTTTGTACAGTACCGCGTTCAAACGTTAATTGACCACGACGGGCATTGCCATTTTTCTTTTTAAGTTCGTATTTTAATTTCACGAAGCCTCCAAATGTCAGAGAAACAGTCTGACGTTTCATTACTGGGTGCGAGCACCCTACGAGAGCGGTCGCCAATTCCTTGCGAAGAATGAAGTCATACTTCTCTCCCTAGCCTACTGCTAGCACTCGTTAATTGGTTTTCTTGGTAATAAACATCGCATCACCATAGCTAAAAAAGCGATATTTATTCTCCACAGCATGCGAATAAGCCGCCATAGTGTATTCGTAACTTGCAAAGGCACTCACCAACATGATCAGTGTCGATTCTGGCAAGTGGAAGTTAGTAATTAAGCAATCAACTAACTGATATTTATACCCTGGGAAGATGAATATTTCAGTATCACCAAAAAATGGCACTAGCTCGGTGCCATTTCTCAAAGCATCTTGCGCAGCACTTTCTAATGAGCGAACTGATGTCGTACCAACCGCAATCACACGACCACCGCGTGCTTTCGTTGCTGCAATCGCATCAACAACCTCTTGAGGAACTTCAACGTATTCAGCATGCATGTGGTGATCGTTAATATTATCAACTCGCACTGGTTGGAATGTTCCAGCGCCGACATGCAAGGTGACGTAAGCAAATTCGACACCTTTAGCCTTAATTTGTTCCAGTAACGCTTCATCAAAGTGCAAGCCAGCGGTCGGGGCTGCAACAGCGCCAGGTTTCTGGTTATACACCGTTTGATAGCGTTCTTTATCGGTATCTTCATCAGGTCGGTCAATATACGGTGGCAACGGCATGTGACCAATTTGATTTAAAATGTCGAGTACTGCCGTTTGTGCCGTAAAACGAATTTCAAATAACGCATCATGACGAGCGACCATTTGTGCGTGGTATTCATCATTCTCACCCAAATAAAGCTCACTGCCAGGCTTTGGCGGTTTAGATGAGCGAACGTGCGCCAAAATGGTATGTTCATCTAACATACGTTCAACGAGCACTTCTAATTTGCCGCCAGACGCTTTACGGCCAAACATGCGAGCAGGAATTACTCGTGTGTTATTGAACACCAACAGATCACCAGCTTGAACTCGGTCAACAACATCTTTAAATGAGCCATCAATAAGCTCACCACTGTTGCCGTCTAATTGAAGTAGTCGGCTGGCTGTACGCTCCGCTTTTGGATAACGAGCGATAAGCTCATCTGGGAGTTCAAAGTGAAAATCGGAAACTTGCATAGTTCTAGTCTTGTTCGCTTTTGGGTGGACAACGTAATTTTTTTAAGCGCGCTAGTATATACGGAAAGTTGTTCAACCGTCAGACCAAGATACGAAATTAATGTAATTAAAAATGAAAATGGTGGGTTACTTTTAACCACTCATCAAAGCAAAAACAGATTCAACTCTCAAACATTCTGCCAAAAAAAACCTATAGTTGAAGGAGACAAATAATACGAAGGAGTTGGTTATGATCAAAATCGAAGACATGATGACTCGCAACCCCCATACCTTGTTGCGCTCTCACACACTCGCCGATGCTAAACATACTATGGAAGCGCTAGACATTCGCCATGTGCCTATTGTAGATGCTCATAAAAAGCTACTTGGGATTGTCACCCACCATGACATTCTTGCCGCCCAAGAATCTAGCCTACAGAAAATACCTAGCGATCAGTCTTATACGTTCAACACTCCGTTGTATGAAGTGATGAATACTGAAATTATGTCCGTTGACCCACAAGCGGGGCTAAAGGAAAGCGCTATCTATATGCAAAAGCATAAAGTCGGTTGCCTACCTGTGGTTGATAAAGGGCAGTTGGTCGGCATCATCACCGACACAGATTTTATTGGTGTTGCAGTAACACTCTTAGAGCTTCAAGAAGAAAGTGAACCCGAAGAGATAGACGTGGATAATGATTTGTAAGCGCGAAAAAATAAGATCTAAAAAGAAAAAAGAGCGGCTTTCGCCGCTCAAACGTGTTGCACAGATTATTGTTCTACTGGTTTCCCCGACTGGCGATAAGGGAAAGACTCCAATTCTTGGGCTTTGGAGTGGTTGACTTAAAATTGCTCTTCTTCTGTTGAACCTGTCAATGCGGTCACTGAAGAATTGCCACCTTGAATGGTGTTTGTCATGCGGTCGAAGTATCCTGTACCCACTTCTTGTTGGTGTGCAACGAAGGTGTAACCTTTAGAGGCTGCTTCAAATTCAGGACGCTGAACTTTTTCAACATAGTGACGCATACCTTCACCTTGCGCGTAAGCATGTGCTAATTCAAACATGTTGTACCACATGTTGTGGATGCCCGCTAAAGTGATGAATTGGTACTTGTAACCCATATCTGACAGTTCTTGTTGGAAACGAGCGATCGTCTCGGCATCTAGGTTTTTCTCCCAGTTAAACGAAGGCGAGCAGTTATACGCAAGCAATTGGTCTGGGTATTCAGCAAGAATTGCTTCTGCAAATTGACGAGCTTCTTCCAAATCTGGTTTCGCTGTTTCACACCAAACTAAATCAGCGTAAGGCGCATAAGCCAAACCGCGCGAGATTGCTTGGTCGATCCCTGCTTTCACACGGTAGAAACCTTCTTGAGTGCGCTCACCTTGAATGAAATCACGATCATAAGGGTCACAATCAGAAGTTAGCAAATCAGCAGCGTTTGCATCAGTACGCGCAATCACTAGCGTTGTAGTACCAGACACGTCAGCGGCCAATCGTGCTGCCACCAGTTTTTGCACCGCTTCTTGGGTCGGCACTAGAACTTTACCGCCCATATGACCACATTTTTTAACCGAGGCGAGTTGGTCTTCAAAATGGACACCCGCTGCGCCCGCTTCAATCATCGATTTCATCAATTCATAAGCATTCAATACACCGCCAAAACCCGCTTCCGCATCGGCAACAATCGGTAGGAAGTAATCGATACCACCTTCATCTTCAGGTGATTTACCACCAGCCCATTGAATTTGGTCTGCGCGACGAAATGAATTATTAATGCGTTTTACCACTGATGGCACAGAGTCAACGGGGTAAAGTGATTGATCAGGGTACATGGTTGAAGCGGTATTATTATCCGCAGCAACTTGCCAACCTGAAAGATAAATGGCTTCGATACCCGCTTTCGCTTGCTGTACAGCTTGACCACCCGTTAGTGCACCTAAACAGTTAACATAACCTTTTTTAGCGCTTCCGTTGACCAGTGACCACAATTTATCAGCGCCACGCTGGGCGATAGTGTTAGCCGGTGTAATAGACCCACGTAGGTCGACCACTTCAGCAGCAGTATAAGTACGCTTTACATTTTTCCAGCGCGGATTGGTTGCCCAATCTTTTTCAAGAGCTTCAATTTGTTGGCGGCGAGTTAATGTCATGTTCTATCCCTCTTATTTGATGCGCAAGCGCATTGTCATCCTTTTCTCAGCAGTACATCCTGATCTGCTTTTGAAAACTGTTCACGTTATTGGTGCATTGTTTTGTTTATTAAGGCTTTTATTGTTTTAAGTCTCATCAATCCAAGTAGTCATAACCAGGAACGGTGAGGAAGTTGGTTAGCTCATCACTCGTCGTCAAACGCGACATGAGTTGAGCGGCTTCGGTAAATCGACCTGCTGCAAAACGTTCAACACCAATCTCATACTTAACGACCTCAATTTCTTGTTCGAGATACAGCTCGAACAGCTCCTTAGTGACGACTTGACCGTTATCTAGCGTTTTGCCGTGCTTAATCCACTGCCATATAGATGCTCGTGAGATCTCTGCCGTAGCGGCATCTTCCATCAATCCGTAAATTGGCACACAGCCGTTACCGGAGATCCAAGCTTCAATATATTGCAGCGCAACACGGATATTGTGTCTCATACCTTGCTCTGTACGCTCCCCTTCACAAGGCTCGATAAGATCATGAGCGTGGATAGGCGAATCAGAAAGTCGCGTCACATCAAGTTGATTACTGCGTTCGCCAAGCACTTGGTCGAAAACCGCTTTTGCCGTATCCGCAAGCCCTGGATGAGCCACCCATGTACCGTCATGACCATTGTTTGCTTCTAGTAATTTGTCGTGATGAATTTTATCTAGGACTTGCTGATTCACTTGTGGATCTTTGGCCGGAATAAAGGCAGCCATACCTCCCATCGCGAACGCGCCACGTTTATGGCAGGTGTAAACCAGCAATCTTGAATAGGCATTGAGGAATGGTTTTTCCATTGTCACCACTTGGCGATCAGGCAACACTCGGTCAGGGTGGTTTTTCAATGTTTTAATGTAGCTAAAGATGTAATCCCAACGTCCGCAGTTCAAACCAACAATATGCTCTTTGAGAGAGAACAATATTTCATCCATTTCAAATACAGCAGGTAGCGTTTCAATCAATACCGTGGCTTTTATGGTTCCCGTTTCTAGACCGAAATACTCTTCCGTAAAGTGGAAAACATCACTCCACCACTTCGCTTCTTGATGCGCTTGTAATTTAGGCAAATAAAAATATGGACCACTGCCTTTTTTCAATAACGTTTTGTAGTTATTGTAAAAATACAGAGCAAAATCAAACAGTGAGCCCGGGATACTCTGCCCCTCAAACTGAACATGTTTTTCTTTGAGGTGCAAACCTCTAACACGACAAATCAGTACCGCTGGATTTTCTGCTAACTGATAACACTTGCCATTGTCGGGGTTGGTATAACTAATAGTTCCGTTCACCGCATCGCGAAGGTTAACTTGCCCATCCAATACTTTCCCCCATGCCGGTGACATTGAGTCTTCAAAATCAGCCATGAAAACTTTGACATTAGCGTTCAGTGCGTTAATCACCATTTTGCGGTCTGTAGGTCCGGTGATTTCAACACGGCGATCTTGTAAGTCTTGTGGGATCCCCAGAATTTTCCAGCTTCCCTCTCGAATATCTTGGGTATCTTTTAGGAAGTCAGGAAGCACACCAGTATCGATCTGAGCCTGTCGCTCTTCTCGAGTGACAAGCAGTTCATCAACTCGGTCGGCAAATTTAGCACACAAGCTCGACAAGAAGGTTTGGGCTTCAACAGGGAAAATGGCTTGATGTTGTGGGTCAATTGAACCACGAAGCTCAATCTTGGCTTCGCTATTGTGTTCTTTATTCTGCGCTAAATCTGTCTCTGGGGTCTGTGCAAGCATAACTTTCTTCCTTAAAAATTAGTCGACCACATTTGTAACTTTAAAACCACAAATTCAAATGCTTTCTTAGGTTCACCTTTAACTTTTCTTTGTTTATACCTTGTCTTAGATGACGTTACATTTCAAGGCTAACCAAACTAGACATAAGTCTTACAAAGCCTTAATAAACCTTACACCAACAGCAGTTAGAGTAAAAGATCAAAAGTTAACAAATAGTTAAATTTGAAGTTTTATTCCGTTTAAAACAACTGATTGATTTTGGCTACATTTTTGTAATTAATTACGTTATTTAATTACAAAATAATTTTTAAATGGAATTCGTTTTAAACAGTCGTTCGAATTAATGATAAGCGGATAAGCAGTTGTGCTAATTAATAGTGGAGAACCTAACTCGACGTTTATTTAAACAACACGTCGGACAAAAGCTGTGAAATTGAGGTTGTGAAGTTTTCTTAATTTATGAAATCTTCAACAAGAATTACTTGTGAAATTTTACAAGTCAAAAAACACCAACAGAATAAAAAACTAAAAAGCCCACTAAAAACAGGGAGCTTAAAGTCATTTATCTCATTTCGTGGGCTAAGACTAAGTGCTAGAGCAGAGCTGAAACCACATCCGCTAATTGATTAAAAGTCGTAGTTCGAGATGAACTTGGCCGCCATACTAAGCCAATTTCACGGTATGCCTGCTGGCCAGGAGGATCAACGACCACTAAGTTTTGGTTGTCTAACAACCCATGGTCGATAGCCATTTGCGGAATAAAGGTAGTGCCTAAGCCATTGGCGACCATCTGTACCAATGTATGCAAGCTGGTTGCGGTAAAGGGGTTAATTTTCTCTTTGTCTGTTAGCTTACAAGCTGAAACGGCATGCTCGGTAAGACAGTGTTCATTCTCAAGTAAAAATACTGACTCATCAGGTAGATCATCGTATTTGATAGGTACCCGAATACGGTCAGCCTGATGACGACTGATAACCATTCGAAACGGATCTTTCCCAACGACTCGACTGGCCATGTTGCCTATCTCAATCGGCAGTGCCAAAATCAGCACATCCAATTCACCATGGCGCAATGCGGTTAATAAATTAGCCGTGGTATCTTCTCGCAACAATAAGTTGAGTTTTGGAAAATGCGTGTTTATCTCTTGCACTAAATCGCACAATAGGAAAGGAGCAATCGTCGGAATACACCCCAACTTAAGTTGTCCTTGCATATCATCACCTTGGCATAGTTTACCAAGCTCAACCAAGTCCTGGCCTTTTGCCAATAACTCACGCCCTTGGCTCACCACCAATTCACCCGCATGAGTAAATACTAAAGGGCTTTTTTTGTCTTTCTTTTCATATAAAGGACACCCAATTAACTCTTCTAAGTTTTGAATACCTTTACTAAGAGTCGATTGGCTAACAAAGCATCTATCAGCCGCATCACTAAAGTGTCGGGTTTCATGAAGTGTCACTAAATAATGTAATTGCTTTAAACTCGGCCATTTATTCATAATTGTATTAGTATCTTATATCATTACTGTCTAATAGATAACGATTCTAGACTCATCGCTTTTTTCGATTAACTTAATCTATTTATTTCGCTTTTTTCAATACTACAATCTGTACTATAGTTTGTCTCGTTCAAACACGGACTGAACCGAAACAAACTTATCGGTTCGGAACTAAACATAATTCTTAGGAGCAAAAAAATGGTACTAGTTGGTCGTAAAGCCCCTGATTTTACTGCAGCAGCTGTTCTTGGTAACGGTGAAATCGTTGATAGCTTCAACTTCGCAGAATTTACTAAAGGTAAGAAAGCGGTAGTTTTCTTCTACCCACTAGACTTCACTTTCGTTTGCCCATCAGAGCTAATCGCTTTTGACAAGCGTTTCGAAGACTTCCAAGCTAAAGGCGTTGAAGTAATCGGCGTTTCTATCGATTCTCAGTTCTCTCACAACGCATGGCGTAACACTGCTGTTGAGAACGGCGGTATTGGTCAAGTTAAATACCCTCTAGTTGCTGACGTTAAGCATGAAGTTTGTAAAGCATACGATGTAGAGCACCCAGAAGCAGGCGTTGCTTTCCGTGGTTCTTTCCTAATCGACGAAGATGGCCTAGTACGCCACCAAGTTGTTAACGACCTACCACTAGGCCGTAACATCGACGAAATGCTACGTATGGTTGACGCGCTAAACTTCCACCAAAAGAACGGTGAAGTGTGTCCAGCACAATGGGAAGAAGGTAAAGCAGGTATGGATGCATCTCCAAAAGGTGTTGCAGCATTCCTATCTGAGCACTCAGACGACCTAGGCAAGAAATAATTACTCCTTAGCCCGCGCTCAACTCGGGTCAATGGTTGGACATATAATAAAGCGTAAAACGCATCGCCAATCAGTTAAGAAGTAAAGTCCTTATCCAAGCCCAAAGCACTGCTTTGGGCTTTTTGTTATGTGTCAAATTATGCTGCGCAGAAACGGTTATACAAATGAGGTATGTTTACTTGGCAAACTTTACCCCTATTTCCCACTTGCTTCACACAGACTCCAGTATGATTACTTGCTAATATTGGATAAATTTTACAAATAGAGCTTTGCTATGAATACTCAAATTGAAGTCTGCATTGATAATATTGAATCACTGCACAATGCAATTGCTGGTGGTGCAACCCGTATTGAGCTCTGTTCATCACTAGCCTTAGGCGGCTTAACACCGAGTTTTGGTTTGATGAAAAAGGCCGCTGAGATTTCAACTATTCCCGTTTATGCGATGATCCGCCCACGCCAAGGTGATTTCCTTTACGATCAAGACGATATCGACTCAATGTTAATCGATATTGAAATGGCGAAACAAGCAGGGCTGGATGGCATTGTCTTTGGAATTTTGAACCCAAATCGAACCATTAATATTGAAGCTAGCCAACAAATGATAAAAGCAGCGCAAGGTTTAGGCAGTACTTTTCACCGCGCTATTGATCAATGCCATAGCTATAAACAAGCAATTGAAGATGTTGCTTCTCTCGGATGTGAGCGAATACTTACTTCAGGTTTAGCGCCCAATGCTTATAATGGGAGATCTGTAATTGCAGAAATGGTTAAGCTTGCAGGTGATCGCTTTTCTATCATGGCGGGCGCAGGGCTAAATGCGAGTAATATTGGCGAGGTGATCAAAGAAACAGGCATTACTGAAATTCACCTATCAAGTAAATCAACCCGAGCCAGTAAAATGGACATGATCGCCAATGCGATAAAAATGGGACACGATTCTATCGATGAGACCTTGATTCCAGTCACTGATGTAGAGTTACTCCAAGAAGTCGTACGTCAGCTCAGTTAGCAATTAGCAATTAGCAATTAGCAATTAGCAACAGAGTAAAGTCTTACATAAAAGGTGAAGGAAAAGTCTTCACCTTTTAAGGTTTAAGTAAGTCATCAATAGATTGCTTGTCTAAATGCCGTACATCTTTACCTTTCACAAAGTAAATAATGTATTCGCAGATATTTTGACAACGGTCTCCAACCCGCTCAATAGCGCGAGCCGACCACATCACTTGCAAAATATGTGGGATATTTTTCGGGTCTTCCATCATGTAGGTCATCAATTGTCGAATGACCGCTTCATATTCAGCGTCTAATTTATCATCCAGTTTGTACACTTCTGCCGCTGACTCAATATCCATTCGAGCAAATGCATCTAACACTTGGTGTAACATCGCGATAGCTTGGCGACATAAAGGTTCCAGGGAAACGTGAAATTTGCTCTCTTTTACTGAAGGGCTTTCAATCGCAACGTAGGCGATTTTAGTCGCAACATCACCAATTCGCTCAAGATCAGTAATGGTTTTGATGATCGCCATAATTAAACGTAAATCTTTCGCTGTCGGTTGACGTTTAGCTATAATCCGCGTGCAGGCTTCATCGATAGAAACTTCTAATGCATTGACTTTATGATCATCCCGAACCACCTTACGAGCCAGGTCAGCATCATCTTTATGTAATGCCTGCATCGCAAAAGAAAGTTGTTGCTCCACCAGCCCGCCCATAGTTAAAACATGAGTACGGATTGACTCAAGTTCAACATTAAATTTTCCTGAAATGTGGCGACCTAGCTGCATTATGCTTCCTTATAAAATACGTTATTGATTAAAATATTAACCATACCTACCAGTAATATAGTCTTCGGTCTGTTTTTTCAATGGTGATGTAAAAATCGAGTCCGTATCAGCATACTCGATCAATTTTCCCATATGAATAAAAGCGGTGTGATCGCTCACCCTTGCCGCTTGTTGCATGTTGTGGGTAACAATAACAACCGTGTATTTGGTTTTCAGATCATTAATCAGCTCTTCGATAGTCAAGGTTGAGATAGGATCAAGTGCCGATGTTGGTTCATCTAATAATAGCACTTCAGGTTCGATAGCTATCGCTCGAGCAATGACCAAACGCTGCTGCTGTCCACCCGATAACCCAAAGGCATTTTCATGCAATCGATGTTTTACTTCATCCCATAACGCAGCTGAACGTAAGGCTCGTTCAACCGCGTCGTCTAAGGTACGGCTATTTTTAACCCCTTGCAGGCGCAATCCATAAACCACATTTTCATAAATCGACTTAGGAAATGGGTTAGGTCTTTGGAACACCATCCCAACACGACGACGTAAAGTTGCCACATCCACTTCTGGATGATACACATTTTTACCATGCAGCTTGACTTGCCCTTCCACTCGGCACCCTTCGACTAAATCGTTCATACGATTAATGCAACGCAATAGTGTCGACTTTCCACAGCCAGAAGGTCCAATGAAAGCAGTCACCTGCCCCTTAGGAATTCGCATTGAAATATTGCTCAACGCTTGAGTTTGTTTGTAAAACAGGTTGAGCCCTTCTATCGCTATCGCGGTTTGCTTATCGCTCAAATTATTCACATCTAACGGGGCGTGATAACCCAAAGTTTGATTGATGGAAAACATGCTTAATCTTGCCCCAACGTTCGGTATTTCTCACGCAAATTATTGCGAATACTAATGGCAGTTAAATTCAACGCGACAATAACAGTGACGAGTAAAAAGGAGGTCGCGTAAACCAATGGCCGCGCAGTCTCAATATTGGTAGTTTGAAAACCGACATCATAAATATGAAAGCCTAAATGCATGAACTTGCGTTCTAGATGAACAAATGGAAATTCGCCATCAACGGGTAAGCTGGAGGCCAATTTAACCACACCAACCAACATCAATGGAGCCACTTCACCCGCAGCCCTTGCAATAGCAAGGATTAAGCCGGTAATAATGGCTGGACTTGCCATCGGTAAAACAATCCGCCAAATGGTTTCAAATTGTGTTGCACCCAAAGCTAAGGAACCATGCCTTACAGAACTCGGGATCCTTGTTAAACCTTCTTCAGTGGTCACTATCACGACCGGTAAAGTCAGTACGGCTAAGGTTAACGCCGACCACAATAAACCTGGTGTGCCAAAAGTTGGGGCGGGCAGACGCTCGGCATAAAACAGTGCATCAATCGATGACCCTATCGTATAGACAAAAAAACCAAGGCCAAACACCCCATACACAATGGACGGAACCCCAGCCAAGTTTATGACAGCTACTCGAATAACTCGAGTGAACGCATTATCTTTGGCGTATTCATGCAGATAAATGGCAGCCACTACTCCGAGTGGCATCACAATGATTGACATAATCAACACTAAAAACACCGTACCAAATATGGCAGGAAATACACCACCTTCCGAGTTAGATTCACGCGGGCTTTGCGATAAAAACACCCAAACTTGTTTTCCCCATTGAGTGACTTTTTGCCCCAAGTTCATGTCGTTGGGATACCAAATATCGAGGATCTGACTCAACGGAATATAGACTCGGCTACCGGTCATATCTTCGACAATCAATGATTGTTGATTTAATTGAGCACGCAATGCATCAAGCTTTTGCTCAGAGAGCACCAACTGGCTATCTAAATCCTCTTTTCTTTGCCTATATTGCGCAAGATAAGTTTCATCTAACTGTCCATTCAACTCTTTACGACGCTTCTCTAAACGCAATTTTTCAGCAGCATTACCAATGACACGGATTTCCTCGGTAATCATATTGTCGATTTTTTCTCGCAACAAAGACGCATCACGCATTCCTTGCTCGAGCTGCGCTTGAGCATCTAAACTTTCTTGGCCATTCGCTTGCAAATAGGCGATCGGTTTGCCGTAAAACTGGCCATCACGCACACGCTCGATCACAGCCCAGCCGCTAGGCTTTTGCTTATTCGATAATTTGACATCCAAAATAGAGACAAAATCAGCATGAGTTAACTCTCGGTTTGCCACTTTAATACTAAGACGATTAACCTCACCAGACACTAATGCCTCTGGCGGCCAATCAATGTTGACCTCTCGCAGGTGAGTCAACGGCACCTGTTCTTGAGAATAGAGTTGCCCAACAAGTTTCTTGCCGTCACTGGTTTGCCACTGATAAAGCGGTGTAGGCCAGAAATAGGTCAACCCTTTCCAACCAATCAATAGTAGTAACCCTAACACAGAAATCAGGCTGAGACTGACAGCTCCGCCCGTTAACCATATCCAAGGTGCTCCTGATTTAATCCACTTAAACATTCGGGATTGTTATTCCTAATTGATTACAAGGCACGATATTTTTCTCGCAACCGCTGTCTAACCCATTCAGCTACTGAATTCACAAAAAAGGTGAAGATAAATAATAATAAGGCCGCCAAAAATAGTAAGCGATAGTGGCTATTACCCACTTCAGATTCTGGCAATTCAACCGCTATCGTTGCTGAAAGTGTTCTCATTCCTTCCAAGATATTCCAATCTAAAATAGGTGTATTTCCTGTTGCCATTAAGACAATCATCGTTTCACCCACGGCACGCCCTAGTCCCATCATAATCGCAGAAAAAATGCCAGGGCTGGCCGTTAGCAACACCACATGGATTAAAGTCTGCCAAGAGGTCGCCCCTAACGCCAATGAACCATCAGAAAGATGTTTGGGAACAGAAAAAATAGCGTCTTCTGCAATGGTGAAAATCGTCGGAATAACCGCAAAGCCCATAGCGAATCCGACAACCAAAGCATTACGTTGATCAAAGTCTATTCCATGTTGCGCTAAGTAAATTCGAATGTCGCCATCGAACAACCACATTTCTATTTGACTACTGTGAGAAAAAATAAGTGCAGCACTGAGCACCAGTACCGGAATTAAAATCAGCGCATGCCAACCATTGGCGAAATGACGAATCCACCTTTTGGGCAACAAGTACCAGATGATACCAACGAGCAACATAACTATTGGTAACCCCAACATTAACGCCCCTACCGCAGCTAAATGGCTCTCAACAAGCGGTGCAAACCAAAGACCCGCTAAAAAGCCAATAATCACCGTTGGCAACGCTTCCATCAATTCAATTGATGGTTTAACGACGCGGCGCATTTTTGGTGCCATAAAATAGGCAGTATAGATCGCGCCTAGTACCGCGATAGGAACGGCAAACAACATCGCATATGCTGCGGCTTTAAGTGTGCCAAAAGCAATCGGCACTAGGCTAAACTTGGCCTCAAATTCATCATTTGCAGATGTCGATTGCCATACGTATTCAGGTTGTGGGTAACCCTCGTACCAGACTTTTTGCCATAACGAAGAAAACGATATTTCTGGATAATCGTTGTCAATTTTTGCCACATTTAGCTGTTGGTCATTCAATGTAACCAAATACAGCTCGTTATTCGACATCGCCGCTAATTGGGGCGCTTTGTTATACACGCGCTCAAATAGCACCAATTTTTCGCTCGTCGTATAGTGGCTTTGTACGGTGCCATTAGGGTAAAAACTATAAAAGCCTTTACGGTAGCTATCTGGTAATAAAAATTGCACCTGAGGAGCCAGTTTAAACTCCCTAATATGGGTTAACTTACGCTCGCCATTTTGTAACACATCAAACCACTGTGATACTCGGCCATCATGGTGAGTAGCCAAAAGAGAATAGGCTCCTGAGAGTAAGTTTAGTTGAACAACCTGATGTTGTTTATTACCTTGACTTAAATCGACAATCTCTCGTACGGAATAACTCCCCTCGGACTGAGTCACCACTACTAGGTCTGACCCCATACGCAGATAAAGCGTTTTTCCATCCGGCGTAAAGAGCATCTGATCAACATCAGAAAACTGAGCCGGGAACGTAAAACGCTGCCAAAGCTGAGCTGAATGCCTTGCCCCCCATTGAATGGTGACTTGTCCAGTATCAGTGTACGCAGCAAAAAATACATCATCACTTCCAACGGCAAACGTAAACCGCTCAAGAACTTGATCGTCACTCGCGAGAAGCAGCTCGGCAGGCAAAGGCAAGTATTCCACATCAGGAGTCAATTGCCGGCCTTGCTTACTTGGTAGGGAGTTAAATTGAGGACGGGCTACCACAACCCGATTGCTAGCATCAGCGACTGCAAACCAACCATCATTGACCGTGGATGAAGAAAATAGAGCGGGTTTAATCGCTAATCTCTGCGACCACTTAGCGCGGTTGTTACTCGAATCGAGAGACCAAAACGTCATTCGCCCATCATGGTCAAAAATAAAGGCATTTTCACCATACTCATCAATCGACAATAACTGAGGATCAACAGCTGTCACAGCAGATTGTGCAGCATTACTCTCAATTTTGGGGCTACCAAACAACGGGAAAACTACCATAGCCAGATAGACAAAAATCAGCACTAGCGCGCCCAATACACTAATGCCGCCGATGTTCACTGCAAGTCGAAACAAACGATCTTTAATCAGTCGTTTTTGGTCTCGTTCCTTCAATGAAAATTCGGCTGGTGCCATCGCTGTCTCTACCTATACTTTTCTGAGCATACAATATGTAATTTGCATGACAATTATATTACAGCTCGCAATAAATAACTGAAAAGAAAACAACTATATTCAACTTGCTCCCTTGAAACAAAGATGCCACATCAAAGAAAAAACAGATCATTGGTTGAATTCAAGTAGTAGAGTTCTAAATTGTACCTATGAGTTCAATAGAATCACTCCCAAGATAGATCAGTCGGTATTAAACAAAGCGAGTATTAATGTTCGCTATTCAATACCGACCTTAGCGAGCTCTTGTTTTGCAAATTCAGTACTAATGGGAACATACCCGTCCTTTTCAACTAACGCTTGTCCCTGACGAGAAAAAATAAAGCGGATAAACTCGCGCTGAATAGGTGAAAAGTCTCGTGTTGGGTGTTTATTCACATAGACGTAAAGATAACGAGATAACGGATATTTCCCCGACAAAATGTTCTCTTGACTAGCTTCAACATACTCACGGCCTTGCTTAGCTATTGGAATTAACTTAACACCGGAAACTTGATAGCCAACACCGGAATAACCAATGGTATTGATTGATGAAGCAACCGACTGCACTACCGAAGCTGAACCTGGCTGCTCATTGACGTTTTTTTTGAAATCACCACCACACAGCGCATTCAATTTAAAGTAACCATAAGTTCCTGATACAGAATTACGACCAAACAGCTGAATCCCCCGTTTGGCCCAAGCGTAATCCACACCTAGTTCAGACCAAGTATTGATCGGCTGATTAGCCCCACAACGCAATGTGGATGAGAAAACGCTGTCGAGCTGCACAAAGTTCAACCCTTGAACAGGGTTATCTTTGTGAACAAAAATACCAATAGCGTCAATCGCCACTCGCAGAGCCGTAGGCTTATAGCCATGCATCCGCTCAAAAGCTTCAATTTCTCGGCTACGCATCGGGCGGCTCATCGGTCCAAATTGCGCCGTTCCTTCCGTTAATGCCGGTGGCGCGGTTGATGAACCAGAAGCTTGGACTTGCGCATCTATATTCGGATAAACGTTTTTAAACTCTTCCACCCACAAGGTAGTCATCCCCGCGAGCGTATCTGAACCAACCGACAACAAACTCCCCGCTACACCCGACGTTTTTTTATAATCAGGCAGAGAATTAGCAGCAATAAGATGCGAAAACACCAAGCAAGAAAATATCACGAATGGTTTCAATGCCTTTTTCATCATGATCTCACAACCAAACGCTTTGGCAGTACAAATGAAAACTGACTGCCGACGCCAACTTCACTGCGTATCTCTAAATGTGAATCGTGGTGAGAAAGTGCATGTTTTACAATCGCCAAACCTAAACCACTGCCGCCTGTATCACGAGAGCGCGCTTTATCCACCCGGTAAAAACGTTCGGTTAAACGATGCAAATGTTGCGGTTCAATACCATCGCCCTTATCAGTAACCTCAAGACAAGCACCTTGCGCATTTTGATACCAACGCACATTAATTTCCGCACCGGGCGGGGTATATTTCACCGCGTTATAGACAAGATTTGAAATCGCACTACGCAGTTGATCTTCATCCGCTAGCACCTTTAACTGCTTATCGACACTAAAATACAGTTTGTGATGATGATCTCCACTCAGACTCAGTGCTTCTTTTTCAAGAATTTCGAGCATGGCTGGTACATTAACTACATCTTCCAATTCATGCATTGGCGCTGCTTCAATTTTGGAGAGCGTTAAGAGCTGATTAACTAAACTGTTCATTCGGTTAAGCTGCTCTGTCATGACTCCATGCGCTTTTGGCCACATCGGCCCCACAAGCATGTCAGGATCTTCGGTCATCTCAAGGTAACCTTGTAGTACAGTCATCGGTGTTCGAAGCTCATGAGAAACGTTAGCAAAAAAGTTACGGCGCATGCCTTCAAGCTGTTTTAGCTGAGTCACATCACGCACCACCATTAAATGCTCACCTTCAGTGTACGGCACAATACGCAGTTCAAGCATACGTTCTACATTGAGCGGTGAGCGCATTTCAAGTGGCTCGCTGAAATCATTTTTTTGCAGATATTTGATAAAATCTGGAGCGCGTAACAAATTCGAGATAGGTTGTCCTGCGTCATCTGGCCAGCGAAAACCGAGTAAATGCTGCGCAAGACGGTTACACCAAACAATGTTGCCTTCGTCGCGAAATACCACCACCGCATCAGGAAGTGATTCTGCACCATTACGAAAACGGCGGATTAAATTGGTCAGCTCTTTGCGCTTTTTTCGCTGACGCTGCTGAAGACGATAAATCCCATTAAACAGGGATTCCCAGTTGCCAGAACCAGAAGGTGGTGTTAAACGTTTTTCATCCCACAACCACGCAGAAAGGCGCATTTGGTTGTGCAAATGCCATACCAATTGCAACACTGTTGCCGCAAGCAACAGCCAAGGCATATAACCGAAGATCCACCCGATCACAATCCAAGGGGAGTAAAAAAAAGCCAGCTCCCAAGCTAGCCTTTTCCACGTAAGTCGTTCAACCATTCAGTTCCTCAATTCCGTCTTTAAGCTTTGATCGAGAAGCGATAACCGGCACCACGTACGGTTTGAATCAGCTTGTCATGCCCCGCTTCCTCTAAAGCTTTTCTTAAGCGACGAATATGAACATCAACCGTACGATCTTCCACATAAACATTAGTGCCCCATACATTATTCAGTAGTTGTTCGCGGCTATATACACGCTCTTGGTGCGTCATGAAGAAGTGGAGCATTTTGAATTCAGTCGGCCCCATATCTAATGGCTGCTCGTTGGCGGTAACGCGGTGAGAGACTGGGTCTAACTTTAGACCTTGTACATCAATCACATCTTCAAGAGCGGTAGGAGTAACGCGACGAATAACGGCTTTAAGGCGAGCCACCAGCTCTTTGGGAGAAAAAGGCTTTGTTATATAGTCATCAGCCCCAACTTCGAGGCCACGTACTTTATCTTCTTCTTCACCACGCGCAGTCAGCATTACCACCGGAATATTGCGGGTCAATTCTTCACGTTTCATATGTTTGATAAAGTTAATGCCACTACCACCAGGCAACATCCAATCTAATAACACGAGATCAGGGAAGGGTTCAGCAAGTTTGTTTACCGCGGTATCGTAATCTTCTGCCTCTACCGCTTGATAACCTTTTTGCTCAAGTACGAAGCATAGCATTTCACGAATTGGGGCTTCGTCTTCAACAACCAGAATCCTTCTAGACATAATTGAACAACCTTTCTATGTAATCAACGCTATGCATTATGAGAAACAATTATGACACTTTTGTGACCTTTGAAAACAATTTTTCATATAACTTTCTTATCAAGTTCATGTTTATATTTTGAAATTGGTTTAAGACTTTAACACTTAAATCCCCTATCATGTTGCGTCTTCTAATAAGGTAAGAGAAAGAATATGTGGTTTAAAAACTGTATGGTTTATCGTGTTAATCGCGATGTTGAATTTAATGCTAACAAACTTGAAGAACAACTGGCTGAATTTCGTTTTACGCCATGCGGGAGTCAAGATAAGCAGAAATTTGGCTGGGTTCATGCGATGGGAAGACACGGTGACATGATGACTCATGTCTCTGAAGACCGTATTCTGATCTGCGCGAAAAAAGAAGAAAAAATGCTTCCTGCATCGGTTATTAAAGAATCTTTAAATGCCAAAGTAGAAATGATAGAAGCTGAAGAAGGTCGTCCTCTCAAAAAGAAAGAAAAAGACAACCTGAAAGAAGACATTGTGATTGATCTTCTACCACGAGCTTTCAGCCGTAGTAATCTCACTTTCGTTCTGATCCTACCAAAGCAAGGCCTTATTCTTGTTGATGCAGCAAGCTATAAAAAAGCAGAAGACGTATTAGCACTACTGCGTAAAACCATGGGCAGCTTACCCGTTGTACCAGCGATTCCAGAACAAGCGGTTGAAACCACGTTAACGGCATGGGTGAAAAGTGGTGATTTACCTCAAGGCTTTACTTTACTTGAAGAAGCAGAACTCAAATCGCTATTAGAAGACGGTGCTGTTATTCGTTGTAAGAAGCAAGAATTAACCAGTGATGAGATTTTAAGTCACATCGAAGCCAATAAAGTCGTCACAAAACTCTCTTTGAATTGGCAAGATCGCATCAGCTTCATTTTAGCTGAAGATTGCAGCATAAAACGTTTAGCATTTAGTGATGATCTTAAAGATCAGAATGATGACATTCCACGCGAAGATCCTGCAGCACGCTTTGATGCAGACTTTTCTCTGATGTGTGGCGAAATATCAGCCTTCTTACCTAACCTGTTTGAAGCACTCGGTGGTTTACCTCACCCAGAGGCATAGTTTCCTCATCCATTTGCAAGAATCAAAGAGTTAAAGCCTGATATCCATACAGTAAATCAGGCTTTTTTTTCTATCCCTAACTATCACCCTAGGCACATCTCTTTTTTTGGCGTAAAATTTGCGCCCCTCCAATACCATTAGGTGGTATTGGCCTGACTTGAGATCAGAATTAGAGAATAGCAATGAGCACAAATAAACCTTTCGTACCTGAACTACTATCACCAGCAGGCAGTTTAAAAAATATGCGTTATGCATTCGCCTATGGTGCTGATGCGGTTTACGCTGGACAGCCACGCTACAGCCTTCGTGTACGTAACAACGAATTCAATCATGAAAATCTGCAAATCGGTATCAATGAAGCACACGCTTTAGGCAAGAAACTGTATGTGGTTTGTAATATCCAACCTCATAACTCGAAACTAAAAACGTTCATTCGCGATCTAAAACCGGTTGTCGATATGGGCCCAGATGCACTGATCATGTCAGACCCTGGTCTTATCATGATGGTTCGTGAAGCATTTCCAGAAATGCCGATTCACCTTTCAGTACAGGCTAATGCTGTTAACTGGGCAACCGTTAAGTTTTGGGCATCTCAAGGTGTGGAACGTGTCATTCTTTCCCGTGAGCTTTCGCTAGAAGAAATTGAAGAGATTCGCCAACAATGCCCTGATACTGAACTAGAGATTTTCGTGCATGGCGCGCTTTGCATGGCGTATTCAGGCCGTTGTCTATTGTCTGGTTATATTAATAAGCGCGATCCAAACCAAGGCACTTGCACTAATGCTTGCCGTTGGGAATATAAAGTCGAGACGGCTAAAGAAGATGAATCTGGCCAAATTGTTGAAAAATTTGACCCAGCAACGGTTCAAACAATCGAAGTACAAGAAGAGCGCCCTGATAATACGCTTGGCTTAGGTAAACCGATTGATGATGTGGTATTGCTGTCAGAAAGCCATCGTCCAGAAGAAAAAATGGCCGCGTTCGAAGATGAGCATGGTACTTACATCATGAACTCAAAAGATTTGCGTGCGGTACAACACGTAGAGCGCCTCACTCAAATGGGTGTCCACTCTCTCAAAATCGAAGGTCGTACTAAGTCCTTCTATTACTGTGCTCGTACTGCTCAAGTTTACCGCAAAGCCATTGACGATGCGGTTGCAGGTAAGCCGTTTGATGAAAATTTAATGGGTACTTTAGAAAGCCTAGCTCACCGTGGTTACACTGAAGGCTTCCTACGTCGCCATACTCATGATACTTACCAAAACTACGATTACGGTTATTCCGTATCTGATTCACAACAATTTGTCGGTGAATTTACAGGCAAACGCCGCGGTGAAATGGCTGAAGTTGAAGTAAAGAACAAGTTCATCCTAGGTGATAGTTTAGAGCTGATGACACCAAAAGGTAACGTGGTGTTCACACTAGAAGCAATGGAAAATCGTAAAGGTGAAACCGTAGACGACGCAAAGGGAAATGGGCACTTTGTTTATATCCCTGTTCCTGAAGAATTGGATTTAAGCTTTGGCTTGTTAATGCGTAACTTAAATGCCGGTCAGGATACCCGTAACCCTGTAGGTAAGTAACATGGCATTACTGATCACAAAGAAATGCATTAATTGTGATATGTGTGATCCTGAGTGCCCGAATGGTGCCATCTCAATGGGTAGCAGTATCTACGAAATTGATCCACATTTATGCACGGAATGTAAGGGACATTACGACAAACCAACTTGTCAGTCTGTATGCCCTATCACTAACTGCATCATCACCGATCCTGAGCACATCGAAACTGAGAGTGAACTACTCGAAAAGTTTGTCATCATTCAAGGTTTAGCCTGATGAAAAAGCCCAATCGAACGATTGGGCTTTTTTTATTTACTAGCCAGTCCTTTGCTTTTTAAGTAATCCAACATAAAAGGGCGAGACTCTTGAGATAATTTAGCCGTGATTTGTTGTGACCACATTTCTTGCTTGGTATTACTTGCACGTGATTGATAATAATCAAGCATGGTTTGATCGTATTGTTTGATCGCATTCTGATCGAGTTTTTGGTAGCTATCTTGGTGGACAATCACAGTAGGACTTAAGCGAGGTTTTAACTGAGGATCTTGAGCTGGATGACCTAAGCACATGCCAAACAAAACCGCACAATACTTAGGGAGCTCTAGTAACTCATCGACCTCTTTAGGAGAGTTTCTTAATCCACCAATATAAACACCACCCAACCCCATCGACTCTGCGGCAAGTAAACAGTTTTGCGCCATAATCCCAGCATCAACGGCCCCGATAAGTGTCAACTCCATAAACTCAGGTTTCACTTCAGGATTCATTGCATAGTGACGTTGATAATCAATGCAAAAAACTAAAAACTCTGCAGCGGTAGCCACATAGGCTTGATTACCAGCCAGCTTAGCTAATTGTTCACGCTTAGATTTATCCGTAACCCGAATAACAGAATTTACTTGTAACAAGCTTGATGAAGACGCGGCAATACCGGATGAAATAATCGCATCCATTTGTTCTTGAGAAACCGCCTGATCGGAAAACGAGCGGATAGAGCGGTGAGAGAGAATGGTTTTAACAACAGCGTTCATTCAGACTTCCCTCTCAATAGTGTTTCGCATTGTCGTAGTAAGCGCTCGGCTCCAAAGCCGTAAAAATAACAGCAACGTTATTGTCTTCACCAACAATTTCTTTCACTTGTTTCGTGACTACTTGAGCAACCGTATCTCTAACCTCTTGTCCACGTTCAAACCAAAATACCTCAACAAAAGGATAAGCTGGACTCACTTCACCTTCATGAAAAAATGTGGTGTAAATATATTCAAACGTAAAATCTTCACGTGGTGATCCCATCACTGACTCCAACTCATCAATTAAGGGCTTTGATAAAGCTTGTACAGTTTGAGGTTCAACAGCTCGAAATCTAAAATGCGGCATAATAAGTTTCCCTTATCGTTAAGTGAAACTATCATAGCAGGAAGATAGATGGTGGGCGAGGTTGTCTCAAGCAAGCGGCTATTCATAACGATAATAATAGGGATGCTAAGCTAACTCTGTTAGAATTGCCCGCCCTCAAACCTTGATACAACGGCTTAATAAACGTATCAAGGTGTAATTGAAGATTTGCACGCAAATCCAGCCAGCTTTGCTTAGTTAGATACTTAGGAACTCGTTATGATGACTGATGAAGAAAGAATTGAATTACAAAAGAACAACCCATTACACGGTCTTAAGTTAGAAACGTTAATACAAGAGCTAGTCGATTTTTACGGTTGGGATATTCTAGATACCGCGATGCGTTTTAACTGTTTTCACACTAACCCATCGGTTGCGAGCAGTGTTAAGTATTTAAATAAAACAGATTGGGCAAGAGAAAAATTAGAGAATTTTTACCTATACCGTTTTAAGCGTATGCCTCGTGCATCTAGCGAAGAGTATGATTTACCACCTCGAGCTCGCACCTTTGCACATGGGATTAAACCAAAAGAGCCAATGGAACTCACTGTTGATTCAATTTTGAAGTCGCAAGCCAAAGCAGCATCGGCTCATAAAGATCGTTCTTCTCGTGGACGCCAATTCCGCCGTTAGTTAACTGACAACTAGTATGCAAAACAAAGAGTCAAACGTGGTTAGCTGTATTTGACTCTTTTAGCTTTTGTGAAGATGGATATAAGCCAAGTTTTGTTTAACTATACCCGTTCAACTTGAAGATGCAGGTTTCAAAACCTGAAAGTTATCCGTAATTCTGGATACGAGTGAACCTGCAACTTCTGGTAATGTTTGCCTAATTAAAAGTTTTGCTGATTGTATCATAATAGCTTTAATTGCATTAATTTAACCTAAGCTTGGATTACTTATAATGTATCTGTTAATAATCTATAATAGGTAGATTTGAATATGTTAAGCCCCCCAAAATAATGGAGGGCAGTTTATGTATTTGGCTCTCCCTTTATAGATTATCTTTTGCGGCGAACTTTGGATACTTTGTATTCTAGTAAACCACCATTATCACCCTTTAAATAGAGCGTTTTTTTCACTCCGATATCATAAGGTAAATCTGGTATGTATTGGTTAATGATATCATCATTATTAGCAGTATCTAATTCATAAATTTTGATATCTAAATCAAATACAGGGGAAGAATTACTTTTTATTGTACTTAAAAACGGAATAGACTGGTACACATCATTATTGTTGGTTGTTTCATTTTCTTTCAAGGTAGTATTAAAGATAGTTTGTCCATTCACAGTTAAATTCACATCTCCATAGGCTTCAAATTGGTCACCCGCTCCATCATGATGAGTAAATTTAAGTACACCTTCAATGATATAGATGTCACCACTATTGAAATCTCCATCTTTATTGGTACTACTATTCAGATTTACTTTGTTATCTTCATCCAAATCGCTGAGCCAGTCACAACTACTAGCTACAGAAATTGATTCTACTTTGTTATCTAGGCCGAAGGCGTTTCCTTTGCCGATACAATCATCAACATCTAAAGTTGTATCTCCATCTCTTTCCCAAATATTAACAAAATAGGCACCGTTTCCTTTACTATTGATTCTGGATTCTAATGACCTAGCCATACCATGTAGAATACCAAATCCTGAATCTTTCGCTGTTCTTCTATCAAGGTTGAATACGGGAATAGCATCCCCCAAATAAAATGGAATTTCTAATCCTTTGAGTAGGTACTTAACATCACTAGGAATATTAATAGATTCAGGTACAAGTTCTAATATATTTACGCCTATAGCTTCGGGCATATAATATAGTTGACCATATATTTCGGCACCAGCTTGACCTACTTGACCCTCTTTAGCAAAACCATTGTAATCCACATGCCAAGTTAGATTTAAATGGTTATTGTTTGGGGTGAAAATATTAGATTGTATCTTTGTTATATTGGCATTAAGTATATAGATTCCAGAGACAGATTTTAAGTAACGGTCTAATTCAGTGGGATTTAATAGTATATCTACAATGCTGCCACTCTCTTTAATAAAGTCAACTGTCAGGTTGATAACTTCAAGTAAGTTTTTACCAGGTTCATTATTACGAAATAGCTTTTCGTATCCAAGAAAATTTGCTAGTTGAACGACTGTATCTATACTGTTAGCATCCTTATTTATATTTAATTGTTGGCTAACTGCATTACTTATATCAGTTAACGTAGAGAACATGGTCGAATTTAAATAAGGGTAACTATAAGTCCCGTTACAGATCGTATCGTCGTTTATAGTATCTAACTCCGTTATATTACATTCGATAGTAATCTTATCAGATATATTGGTTCCTTTTGGTACGGAGAAGGTAAACGAGTACAACGTTGGTTCTAAAAAATTGACAGGCAACGTACCATTTTGTGTATCAATCAGAGTGATTTCTTTATTTCCTATTGTTTCTTCAGGCAAAATAACCTTAATTTTACCTTGTAGCTCACTCTGTTGAGCGATCATATCTGCGCGGCGGATAATTTCAGCAATCGGCTTATTGACTAAGTCACCAAGATCGAAAATATTGTTACCATACCTTAAACCATCAAAAGAACTGGATAATAACGATAGATTGACTCTATATGTATCGTGTTCAATTGGTTCATCTTCTGTGATTTCAGGAACGAATATGATAGAGGCAACATCATCATTGTCAACTTCCAACGGACCGCATGTTGAAGTGAGTGGCCCGTCATCTTCTTCTAAGGCTTCCAAATACACCCCATAACCACCCTGTGCTGCGCATTGGCCCAATTCATTAATGTCCCAATTATTGTCTCGACCGCTACCATCAAAATCAGTATAAGAACCAAAGGAAGTTAGTGTGTGACCTACGTCATTGGTGATCCTAAACTCAAAGTCAATATGACCTTCGTTGTTAATGGAGCCTAAATCCCATGTTTCGGTACAAAAAGTACCAGTCATTCCCTTGTTGATATTTATTGTAGCATCGCGATAGCGATAACGATCTAAAGTACTGGTATCTACAATAGATGCGCTAGTATGAACGGTTAAATTACTAGAATAAGCTTCTGCTATGCTAACGCAGTTTCGCTGCAGAACATCCCCAGATGGTCCTGTTGAATTTTTAGCAAAAGATATTTGTGATATCAAACTCAGTATAACCAAGTAGAATAATGAGGGTAATATACTTTTCATAAATTTACTCTTTTTTGTTAGTTCAATTTGTCATTAACTAAATGCAAAATAGTAGTTTTTATTTAAGTTAAAACATGGAGATATGGCCATTTTATATAACTAAAATGATAAATACTCTTCATATTTTGTATTTGGTTTAAATTACGGTAGATATGTAAAATTAGTTCGTTCCGTAAGAGTTATGTGGTGTACAATAAGTTATCGGAAGCTCGGGAACAAATATGATAGAGACGCCGTCTTCATCATCAACTTCTATTAGACCGCATGTAAAAGTGAGTGGCTTATCATCGGCGATGTAGGCTTTCAAATACACACCATAACCACCCTGTGCTGCACATTGACCCTTTTCATTAATATCCCAGTAGTTGTCGGCGCCAGTACCATCAAAATCAGAATAGGACGAAAAGGAAGCTAAGGTTGTTCCCGTATTATTTTTGACATTAAAGGAAAAATCTACATAGCCTTCATCATAAATACTATTTAGATCCCATTTATCAGAGCAGAACATGCCAGTCCTTCCTGGACTGATATCTATAGTGGTGTTCTTACTCCCCTTGATTTGTCCACCTGTTTCTTTCGCAGTTGCAGAAGTGAATACGTGTAATTCACCAGGGTAACTTTCTGTTATGTTAATACAGTTTTGTTGAAGAACATCGCCCCTAGGCCCGGTTAATTCTTTAGCAAAGGATATTTTGAATACGGTGCTTAGAATTAATATATAAATTATTGATGGCAATATTTTTTTCATAACATCTTCTCTCTTTTAGTTCATTTTTTATTAATAACTCAGGCATAAATGATGATACTATTTTTAATAAAATCATGAGGAACAGTCAGCTAATCATGAGGAAGTTAAGTTCCAATTGTGTGATATTCGTCTTTGTTAAATATAACAAATGGTGATAATTAGATACTAAACAATAGAATAAACAGGTGTTGAATGTGTTTTTATAAAACACCTGTTTATTTGTTGGCGCAAAATATCCTCTAACTGTTAGCTATAAAAGAATTTTTATAAAATCCTTGAAATTCATTATTTAACACCTCAAACTCAACGCCACTAAATAGATTTAAAGTAGTCGCCTGTCCTTCATTTTGAATCGTTGACTCGATTGCTCCAAATCGTATATATCGCCTGTTATCAACTATAATAAACTCATGACGTCCAGGCATGTTATCTTTAGCAGGGATGTAGTGTCCAACGATGCTATTAAAGTTATCAAAACTTCCTGCATTAGCTAAAGCTCGTAATGTCCTTATTCTAGTAAAGTTATTATATTGATCTAGTTCTAAAACAGTTTGGAATATACCGGAATTCTCTCTTATGGTATAGAAGATGCTCACCATGTTACCTGTACAAACAGCTGACAATTTTGAAACAAAATTATCTTCGTAGCTATTAGAAAACTCAGGGTTTAATAGTAATATTTTACTGTTTTTTATCTGATAGATTTTGTTGTTTTTACAAATAATAATAAAAATACAAGAATCTTGATTATTTACAGCAACAACATCTAATATATCTTCCGCCTTCGTTGTCTGGTCGAATATAAATTTATTCTTTGGGGCTTCCTCAATATCATTGGTTAGATAAAGTGACATTGTGTAATAACGGTCGCTGCAAATAAAAGCAGCGGCACTATTTCCATGTTTATCAACACACTCTACCGCCCAATAAGCATGTTGAATTGAATAGTCGACACTCCAATTCAATCTACCAGTGAAGCCTTTTTCGAAAAATTCGCTACTTTTGCCATACTCTGGGTTTTTAATCTTTTCTCCTCCAAAGTAATAAATTTTATCTCTTTTTTTCGAAACCACCAAGGTGCTAAGCTCCCGTCTGATATTACCTACATCTTCCACTGAATCTATATTTCTCCAGTCTGTATTCATATCTTTTATGTTAAATGGACGAAAACACCCCCACAGATCATCGTAGACCCTTGTGCGGCATATATAATAACCAAGATCGGGATGAATAAGTTCATTCGGAGAAATTACTTCACTTGTATATCGTTGTATAGGCGTTGGGCTTGGATTCGGTATTCTAAATGCTTCGAATATCCATTGTGCGATAGCAATAATAATACCCACAATAGCGACAATGATTCCTACTGGTCCCGCTAATGCATAGCCCATGAAGGATGCTAATGCTAATCCAAACGCAGCTCCTGAAATAATTAGATTGACAGAGCTCCAGACAATATCGGCAATGTCCCCACTAATAATGGCTTGAGATAAAGACCAACTAGCAATGCCAACAGCCAAAAATGCAAGTCCAAGAAAGCATTTATCGATGAGCTTAGACACATTTCCGAGGAATAGCTTTGATGTGATGGTTTTTTCTAAGTTCATAAACTTAGCCACACTTCCTGTTAATTTGCCCAGATACTGGCTGAATTTTGACATTACTTTCGCAAGTTGATCTGTCACTGGGCTACCGTCCCCAAATAAGAATTTGGTAACATTATGAGCCAGAATTTCATAGCTAATTTGGAGTGAGCCTTCAACAAAGGCGCTGCTTAATTCAATTAGAGATACCGGGTCATCCCAATCTTCTCTATCGGTGGCGGTCGCCCATGTATATTGACCAATACCAAGTAATAAGGTCAACGAAGATAAAACAACATCAGTTGTACCTCCTAGTGTTTTACCTTGATCATTGACTGGATTGGCCAAAATGGGGTAAACGGCACAGATTTTATCTTGTGAAGATTGACTACCAAGTAGATCATTTGACAAATTCAAACTCTGGAATTTATTCCAAACCTTACTTACTCCTCCTTCTTCTCTGAAGAATTCCCGCCAAAAATCACTTTGTGTTGAGGAGTCGTTATCTTGTAGAATTCTAGTAACAGATTCAAAATTTTTATAGTTATTCAAAACTGAATATTGCTCTTCATAGCTTCCCCAGCGTAAGCTATGCGCCACTCCACTTATCACTGTACCAAATAAGATCCGTTCTAACTCACGTAATTCGTCTTCATCTTTTGGTGAGCCAGCCACTATATTTAAGGTGCGAATTTTCTGGATAACCGTGTTTATTTTTTGTAGTGCCAAATTAAATGCATCAGAAGTATCATCGACTTTTAATTGTATAATCATATCTCTGAGAGTTTGCTCTTTTTTATAGTGATAGATTAACTCATCAAGCCAACATTCAGCCTCAAGCTTATAATGATCGATTTCCTTGTTTTGACAATAACTTGTGGCGATTGCATAAAGTTGGTCAATTATTATTTTGAATGTTTCGCCTTTTTCAGCTAAATCAATGTCCGAATTCGCTTTGATCATGTCCCAACTGTTGTAAGCTAATCGGTCACCGTTTGCTACTTCCGTTTGCGACTTATAACCGCATTGAAGGTATTGGCTAATATATTCTGGCATATGAGTCGAAAAGGGCGTTGTTGCCTAAATCAGTTGAACCTTTTCCAAGTCCTGCGATCTGATCCTTTGTGATGGTAAGAGCGGTGATGACATGGGGAAAACGAAAAAGAAGATAACTAACTGGGCGGAGTACAATAAGG
>NZ_CAWPQZ010000036.1:0-42067 GCF_963889785.1 Vibrio sp. S12_S33
CCCATCGTTTATCAGTTAGCATTGTCCTTGGCATGGTGAACTCAGTTGTGATTTGTTTTTGGCGAAATGATTATAACCTTCACCATGCCGTTCAAAAAATCATCACGAAAGATCAACAGACCCTAGTGATTATCACCTCCAGCGTATTTTTGAAATACAACAGTTGATGGATGAACAAGGTCTTCTTGGAACTCTAAAAAAACGCTGTGAGCAGTCTGGCCTAACTGTATTGGTCGATTATGACATCAGCCGACACTTTGTTGCTCAATATCCCTATCAACATTTAGAAGCTCAATTGTTTCTACTATGCGATGAACTGACAACGTATCGCGTTTATCTTGAAGGTGTTGTAAGGCATTCTTTTGCGAGAGATTTAGAGTCAGTAAGGTATGAACCATACCGTATTGGGAATTCTGCGTTAAATCGTATGAATGCACTTATCCAACAAAACGAGAAGTGGTCTTTTTTGGTATCGAGTATAGAGCTGCTCAGAGAGTGTATTGAGGCCACGCATTGCGAGCAATCACCACAGATGATCGAGTCATATTTAATCATTTTTGACACTCACTTAGCGCTATTAAATCGTTGGTTTGATCCCGAGCAATCACATGCGGGGCGATGGTGGCGCTAGCTACTACAAACTACTATTCGTTACGACCTACTACCAATAGATAGACCCCGCAAGCGGGGTCTTTTTGCTTTTAGTCAAGCGACTTATTTCCTGACCAAAATTGAGGGCTAAGCGATTTCTAAAGAGCGTTCTTCCACAACCGTTAAGCGTTCACCATAAATAGGACGTAATGCTTGAAGTACGTGATTACGAGTCAGCATTCCGACAAATTTACCATTGTCTAGAACGGGCAGGTTTTGCGGCTTGCTGACTTTCATGCTTTTTGCGCGCTCCTCTAGTGATAGTGAGCTAAAGCGAGTGGCAATACCCATGCTTGTCGTTGGGTATAGCTGCTCTTTATCAATACATAAGAATTCTGCAATATCGATTAGACGGTCAGAAGCATCGATAGCCACAACGTCACGACTCATCAAATCAACCACTTTTTGGTCTGCTGTTGGAATGTAATCTTGGCACCATAAGTCGACCATCACATCGTGAGCGGAGAAAAATCCTACTAAGCGACCTTCCACATCGACAACTGGAGCACTATCAAGCTGGTTATCTAAAAGCATATCAACCGCAACAGCCGTTGGCATTTCAACGCTCAGAGAGATTGGTTGGGTATTCATGATGTCTTGGACCATTGTTGTTTTGTTCATTTTAGTTTCCTTAACTGACGTGATTGTTGCAGTTTTTGTAATAGATTGGATGTTGGCAGCTTTGAGTTGTGGACGTCGGAAAATACTCCAGTTGGCTAAACCAACCAGCACCGCTCCGCCAACGATATTGCCTAACGTTACAGGGATTAGATTTGCGGTAATAAAGTGATAGATGTTGAGATCGGCATAGTGACTTGCATTCACCCCAATTTGTTGCCAGAAACTGTCTGGAGCAAAGTTTTGAATCACAATACCTAAAGGCACCATAAACATGTTAGCGACACAGTGTTCAAATCCACTGGATACGAACATCGCGACAGGCATGATGGTCATCGCTGCTTTTGTCATGGCATTGGCAGAGCTGAAAGTGAGCCAAATTGCAAGACAAACCAGTAAGTTACAGAGAATTCCTAATGAAAATGCTTGAATTATGGTGTGATGCAACTTGTGTTGTGCAATATTGAGCGCATTTAGTCCCCATTGCCCACCATCCATTTGATAAAGGCCTGCACCAATAACTAAAACCAGTAATAACATGGCACCAATGAAGTTGCCGACGTAAACTTTGCCCCAAATAGACAACATTTTGCCGAAGCTGATTTGCTTGTTTGCCCAAGAAATGCTCGATAACACGGAACTTGTGAACAGTTCACCACCGCAAATCACAATTAAGATAAGCCCCATACTGAAGGCCAAACCACCAGCTAATCGACTTAATCCCCAACCAGCATTGGCACTACCCGTTGTGACCGTAATGTAAAACAAAAAGGCTAAGCCAATAAATGCGCCAGCCATAATAGCCAAGCTTAAAGTCATACCGCTGGATTTCTTAGCTTTACTTAAAGCGAATTTTTCCGCTTCAACCATCATCTCAACAGGTGAGAACAGTTGTTTATTTTCAGAGTAGGCCGCTGACATAGTGTCTCCCAAAACTCATTTTCATATTTACCTCCTAGTTAATGTAAGAGTAAAAACAATGCATCATGCTTTGCTTCCTAAACAGACTAACCAGTTGAGTATGTAGTGGTAAAATTGATAATTTTTAAAATCATTATCAAATAATTTGATATGCATAAATGAAGGTGTAAAATGAAACCGCTTGCGCACATATCACCTTAAAAACTAAGGTTAAATACGCAGAAGAAAATGAAACTAAATAGGATTAGCAGTGCGGTATTCACTCAAACAATTAGCAGTATTTGACGCCGTTGCCGATAGTGGTAGCGTCAGCCAAGCTGCAGACAAATTAGCGCTAACACAATCAGCGACCAGTATGTCGCTTGCACAACTGGAAAAAATGTTAGGGCGACCTTTGTTTGAAAGGCAGGGAAAGCAAATGGCATTGACCCATTGGGGAATGTGGTTGAGACCCAAAGCAAAGCGTTTATTGCAAGACGCTCAGCAAATCGAAATGGGGTTTTATGAACAACATTTACTTAGTGGGGAAATTCGATTAGGGGCCAGTCAAACTCCAGCCGAACACCTAGTCCCAGACCTCATCAGCATTCTTGATAACGACTTTCCAGAGATGCGAATTGACCTAGGAGTACAAAGTACGAAGGGGGTGATAGATGGCATACTTGATTACAAATATGACCTTGGTGTTATTGAAGGCCGTTGTGACGATAATCGAATTCACCAAGATGTATGGTGTCGAGATCACCTGACCGTGGTTGCATCAGCACATCACCCGTTTGCAAAGCGTGAAACGGTGAGTCTTGCGCAACTTGAGCAAGCAAAGTGGGTACTTCGAGAACATGGATCCGGCACGAGAAAAGTATTTGATAGTACCGTTCACAAACTCATTGCAGATTTAGACGTGTGGCGGGAATACGAACACGTTCCTGTGCTACGCAGCATGGTTGCCAATGGTCCTTATTTGACATGCTTGCCATATCTAGACGTTGAACGCTTTATCAATGCTGGGAACTTAGTGGCTCTCAATGTGCCTGAATTGAATATGGAAAGAACGCTTTCTTTTATTTGGCGTGCCGATATGGCTGAAAACCCTTTGGTTGAATGTATTAAACGTGAAGGGTTAAGAATGATGAAAGGTAAACCAAGCGTCCTTTAACTATTCACATCTTACAAAAAAACATATTTTCTAAATCTGTTGATTTACCGTTTGCGTCTATTTTTTTGTGAGAAATATGGGTTTATTGCAATATTTATGTGATTAAAGTCACTAGATATTGATTGGTTATACTCTAGTATGCCCACTTGATTCACTGATGCCATCGCAGTACTGCACTTTATTTTAATCTCGTGCAGTTTGTTTGGCTCAAATGAGGGTGCTATGAGTACATTATTTGCCATTTCATTGACCACTGGAATTCTTTCCGGTGTTTGGGGTTGGGTTGCCGTTTCATTAGGGCTGCTTTCGTGGGCTGGTTTTCTTGGCTGCACTAGCTATTTCGCCTCTCCAACGGATGGGATAAAAGGGTTAGCAGTAAGTTTGATGACCAATATCAGTGGTGTATTTTGGGCAATGGTGATTATTCATACATCAAGTTCAGTTAGCCTAGATATTTGGGGTTACGTCATCACTGCTATAGTGGCATTTTTAATGTGCATTCAAGCTTCCAAAACATGGCTAAGTTACATCCCCGGTACCTTTATTGGTTCTTGCGCAACATTTGCCGCAGGCGGTGATTGGCAAATCGTGGTTCCTTCTCTTATTTTGGGCGGTGTATTCGGTTACGCAATGAAGGCAAGTGGAATGTGGTTACATCAGCGATCAAAACAGCCGGATCTTAACGACAAAGCCGTTGCCGAAACACAGTCTTAATGGTTTTCCCTATAATGTATTGTGTGGCGTTGGTTTAAGAAAAGGCTACCCCCGACTGATTTGTATCGATTCATCAAAATTGTTGATATTAGTCTTCGGTATTTATTGTCCCTATATAATGCCGAATGAATATGGTACAAGGCACACAGCAATGTGTGCCTTTTTTTAGAATTGAGTATTGCCGTTAGCCATCGTAATGACACGCTTTAGTGTCCAACGTAAAAGTATGGGAATACATTCAATACCTTGTAGTTCACAGTGGGAAACAATAGCTAAAGCTAAGTCTGGCTTCGCGTGTTTCTTCAATACGCGCGTGACCACTTTCTTCGCTGGAATAGGGTGGTCGTACGGAATTTTGATCATATCTTTGAAAAAGTTTTCAAACCCATGAGAATAGAGGAAATGCTCAATATCTCGGTCAGGTAATTCTGTCAGACGATGTCTTTCCTGATCGCCAGATAGCATTCCACGAACAGTTGCCGAATATTTTTTGCCGGCAGGGTCTCCATCCGTGACCACATGCCAATCAATTCCAAAGGCTTTTGCCACTTTAATTAACGATTTCAAGCCTGACTGAGCAAATTCTATAATTTGAACACCCTCAGCGGCTAAGTTGTAGCCACATTGACGTGCTAGTTCACTGAATAGCCATACTTCCGTTTCGCCTTCAACTAATAACCAGCAACGAGCAAACAAGGCTCCAGAACGATGAAAGCGTATATGAAATCCAATTCTACGTAGTTCATCTTGGTTTAAACCTCGAGAAGGCATTGATGTTACAGTGGTGCGATCAGAAGTTCTCACCAAACGGCGAATAGAGTGTAAAGGTACCGAACCCAGCAGCTCACCACTGTTAGTGGTGAGTATTTTTTGCATTGGAAGTAGTTCAAGTAAGCTCCAAGCGCGTGCTAAATGAGTTGGATGCAAACGACCTTCGGGATCTTCCAAAATAAGCAAAGGTCGAGCGCAACGTCTTAAGTCTGTTGGTCCTTTTGCTTGAAGGTAGGCATTGAGCAGCCCCATCAATAAAAGACGAGTTTGTTTATTTTTTGTTTCTTCAACAACCTGACTTATGTTCTTGTCTGTTTTAGGGCTAGAGTAAACTAAACTATCACGTTGTTTCCTCGGATTTTTGCGAGTTTGACTTTTGAATGAAAAATAATGATTGACCAAAATATTCATCGAATTAAGGCTGCTTTTCATCTCACCTTTATTGACATGCCCAGGAATGGCAAGTAAGCGACGACAGGTATTATCGATACGTTTTTCTACCCGTGCATTTTTTCCATTGCCGTTAATGAATGGGCGTTCAAAACGTCTTGAATCTTTTAGGCGGATCACAGGATGAAGGCTCATCAACTCTTGGGCGAGTTTTTCTGAATGATGCAAAGGGAGCGGATTACCCTCAATATCTAAAAAAAGATATTGAGTAGTAACTTGGTGATGATCCAGTGTGCCACTTATCCGATAAAAAATACGCTTGTCACCGTTTTCATCATCGACCCAAAGTGGTCTTAATTTACGATAACGCCCTGATCGAGATTCATTTTTTTCGGTTGAAACAAAACTTAAAATAATTTGTAAATGCTGGGTTTGTTGGTGGGCGATAGAGTAGTCGACATGGAAGTCCTGCATTTCAAATTGATAAGGTACTCCGTTGGCGGGTAAAACGACAGATAATGCGTCTAGTAATGAGGACTTACCCCACGTGTTTTCACCTATTAAGGTAGTGAGTTCATCAAAAGAGAGCGATAAACGTTTAATTCCTCTGAATCCAGAAATTTCAATTCGCTCTAAATGCATAGGCTGACTCCTTTTATAACTCAAAGACTTACTGTATGTTCAGCTTCTTTTTATCAAGCATAATTTAAATTTTTGAGATAAGTAGCTTGTTGGCTCACATATCAAATGTTTATGTGAACGCTACAGGCAGAAATAATGTTAGGGAAAGGTGATGCAACACGCTTTGTGTAAATTAGTTTTCAAAGCCGTTTCATAAAAGTCACGATTCTGTCATGATTTGTAGGCTAGGATGGAGTGGAAAAAGAAGAGATAGATAAATGATGCATAAAAAGAACAGACCAGCATCAATTATGCTGGCACATATAAATGACACTCACTCATATTTTGAACCTACGTCGTTACAGCTTTCATTGAATATAAAACAACAGACGTTGACTCCCTATGTCAGTGCGGGCGGCTTTGCTCGGATAGCGACCAGAGTGGCTCAATTGAAAGATGATGCCGCGCGCATGAAGCTCCAATTTCTGTTTTTGCATGCAGGAGATTGTTTTCAAGGTACTTTGTATTTTTCCTTATTCAAAGGAAAAGCCAACGCCGACATGCTTAATGCGCTTCATATTGATGCGATGGCTTTGGGTAATCATGAACTGGATATGGGCAACGAGCCGGTTGCGCATTTCGTTGAGCGAATTCAATTTCCATTACTTGCGGGTAACTGGGATTTATCTAGTGAAAGAAAAGACAAACCTTACCCTATAGCATCAAGTCCACAAGTCATCAGCTACGATTCTCAAGGCCAGTATGCACAATGGATAGAAAAACAAGTAGGTGAGGAAACTATTGCTATCTTCGGTTTATCACTCGATAAAATGACCGATATTGCTAACCCTGATCCAGATACGCCTTTTGCCAATGCCATTGAAACGGCGAGAAACACAATTAAGCAACTGCATCGTAAAGGCATCAACAAAATCATTTTGCTCAGTCACTTGGGTTATGAAGCTGATATTGAACTGGCACAGCAGGTTGATGGTATTGGTATTATTGTTGGCGGGCATAGCCATCGCTTACAAGGGGATTTTAGTGCATTAGGCTTAAAGAAAGACGATGACTATGGCTTAAGAATTAATGATACCTATGTCGTACAAGCTGGATACTACGCATTAAGTTTGGGACATTGCCAAGTGGATTTCTCTACTGAAGGAAAAGTCGTTGGGTTTTGCGGAGGAAATGAGCTATTACTTGGCCGCCGTTTATTTTTAGATGCGAGCATGAATGAAGCCGGAACGGATGAAAGTCATCTAAGCGCCTGCGAGTTTCTCAACAATCATCCCAATGTTGTGGTGTGTAAGAAAGACCCTCTGGTTCAAGGTATCTTGATCGATAAATACATGCCAAGAGTGCGCCAGTTACAACAGAATATCATTGCCCATGCTGATCGCTCGCTAAGGCATGTTCGTATCCCTGATGAAATGGGAGCGAGTGAACTAGCCCCGTTAGTGGCAAAATCTTTTATGTATGCGATGAAAAAGCGCGGGCACCCAGTACAGTTTGCAATTCATAATGCAGGTGGAGTGCGTAATTCACTCAATGCGGGTAAGGTATCCATTGCCGATATTGCCGGAAACTTGCTGCCATTTGCCGTTCCTATCGGTGTGTATCACATTCAAGGAAAAGTGATTGCGCAAGTTGTCGAAGGTGCAATAAATAACGCATTAGGTAATGGTGTCAACGGCACTGGATCAGGCAGTTATCCATACACGCATAATTTATCATTTGTCTATCATCACGATTGGCCAATTGGAAACCGAGTGACTGATGTAAAACTGTTTGATGAGAAATTAGGTTGGCAACTAATTGATTCTGAAAAATATTATTGTGGTTCTTCTTCTGCCTATACGATGAAAGGCAAAGAAGGTTACGATGCATTACTGCAAATGCAAGGTGAAGGCATTGTTTCGAATGTTTCAATGGCCGATGCATTTATTGAACTGCTTACCGCCCACCCAGAGACGTTAAATACTCTTGAATCGTCGCGAAGACATAACAGTACTGTGTAGTATTACTGTTGTGGCATAGAGTTTGCTCAGTAGTTATTAGTCTTAGAGCATCTTCAACCTTTGAAGGTGCGTGGAGATGCTAAGGGGAGAACTATGTGGAGTAGAGATTGGGCTGACATCGTCATTGTTGTTGCTTGGGTTGGCATTTGGTCAGCATTAGTTTACTTACTGCCATTTGCAGGTGTTTAGACGTGAGCTCCGTTGAAGATCTTTGAAATTATTAAGGAGCAATATATTGCTCCTTTTTTTGATTTAATCTATGGACGTTGTACGATGACAAGCCTAAAATCTATGCCGATTGGGGAGTAGTCGCCTTATGTTTATTTATCGTCATCTCGTTAAGCATTCGCTTATCCGGTAAGTATAAGTTAGTGTTTTTTTTGTAAAACAGAAAAACGGCAACTTCGACGAGACCAACGCATACAACACTGTTCATTATGACCAGTGGTTACTTGTCTGCGGAAGGTTTCGAACAGCGCGATTGCCTTGTGAACCTTCTGTACATTGGAGGACGCACATATCATGACCCCAGAAATCTACGTTTGTTTCGGTTTACTCACTATACTACTTATCTCCGTTGATATTTGGCAAACCCGTAGTGGTCGAGTATCAATCACTAAAGCGGCTATCTGGAGTGCTGTATGGTTGATATTAGCCTTTGTATTTGCAGCAACTATCTATTTTTATTGGGATCTTTACGCTCCAACCAGTACCTATTCTGCTAATAAGGCAATGATTTCATTCATCACGGGTTATTTGCTAGAGAAATCACTCAGTGTTGATAACTTGTTTGTTTTTGCGATTGTTTTTCACCAATACGCCGTACCAGAACATCTTCGCCCTCGCGCATTGCTATGGGGAGTGATTGGGGCGCTTATTCTGCGAGCGGTAATGATCATTGTCGGTGCTCAATTATTAGAGCAATATCATTGGTTGCTATATGTGTTCGCATTATTTCTTATGTGGACCGGGATACAACTTGCGCGTGAAAAAGGCGATGGGCAGCTAAATCCAACGCCAGAGAAATTCATTCGACGCTGGTTTAAAGTCACTGACAGTTATGAAGGTAACACGTTGATTGTTAAACGTGATACACAGTGGCTTGTGACTCCGATGCTAATTGTTATTGGGGTGCTTGCGTTTATGGATGTGATGTTTGCTTTGGATTCAATACCTGCCATTTTTGCAGTGACACGAGAACCTTTTTTGGTGCTAGCCGCGAATGTTTTTGCACTACTCGGCCTTCGTTCATTATATTTTGTTCTGCAGGGAATGATGGACAAGTTTACTTATCTCAAACCTGCGCTGTCATTCATTATGGTGTTTATTGGTATTAAGATGACATTGGTTGGCTCAGAGTGGGAAATACCGACACAACTCTCTGTGAGTGTTTTGCTTATCACTATGTCGGTTGCCATTATTGCTTCAATTTATAAGCAGAAGCATTCACCGTTGTTAATCCCAAAATAGGTGTAAGGCGTGAGAGAGTAATTACCAGTACTTGCGACATAGAGTTGTTTGGATATGGCATGCTCTCTGTATACACTTCACCCACTGTGAAGGCCTGCCGTTATTTTAGTTTAACTACGACAAAAAGAGATAAAAAGATAAGTGTAAACGACTTGTGAATGCCGGTGGGAGGCGTCAAAAATTAAGATTAAAATTCACACAAATAACGCCATTCTGCATATAAAACTAAAAATTATGAATATAAAAAACCACCACTGTTAATATGTTGTTTCATTAGAATAACTAATCTGAACTTGGAACTTTTGTCATTTTTTAACCAGATAAATATCACCTAGAATTCATTTCAACAAAGTAAGTTACCGAATATAAAGAGAGGCTATCATGGCACAAGCAATGAATCTGGGTACTATCACTGCACCTACCTCTATGGACAAAAAAACCTACACGGTTAACTTCAAAGGATTGATCAAACATTTAGTTGATATACTTTTTGTAGACAGCAGCGCCCCTCGTAGTTACTACGAGAATGACTTGTCTGGTCACATGCAAAAAGATATCGGTTTATACCGTTAATTAGCTATTTATTAGAATTAAAAAAGCCGTCCCCGAAAGAGACGGTTTTTTCGTATATAGCGATAACTAATTGGTAGAAAAAAGAAAAGCGTAAGCGCTAAAGTTGTCGTTACGCTTTGTTGTTATCTGCAATTATTTTTTACGGCAATATTCTGCAATGATGTACATCGATTGACCGTTAGCTTTACCTGAAATCAGTTTCGGGTCATCACCTAAGCTAATACCACGAACCACGGTACCTTGCTTGATCACCTGACTAGAACCTTTGATGGGTAAGTCTTTAATGATAGTGACGTCGTCACCTTTTTTAAGTTCAACACCGTTTACATCACGCGGCTTTTCGGCATCATCATCCATGCCAATTTCAGCCCATTTTGTTGTTTCTTCTTCAAGGTACATCATGTCAAGTAGGTCTTGAGCCCAACCTTCAGTGACGGCAAGTTGCTTGAGTTGACGCCAAGCCATCACTTGAACCGGCTGCTCTTGGCTCCACATGCTGTCATTAAGACAACGCCAGTGGTTCACATCTACTGTTTCTGGGTTCTCGATTTGACCTTTACAGGTATCACACAGCATAACAGCATGGTCAACAGTAACCATAGTATGTGGCGCTACCACAAATGGTGATAATGGAGATTCTGATGAACAAAGCTCACATTTTGATTGGCAGCGTTCAAGTAAAGTTGCTTCAGTAGACATAGTACCCACCTTGTAAAAATATGTAAGCGCGTATTATCCACTTTGCGCCTAGAAATAAAAGGGGTATTACTGAAAAGCGCTCTTTTTGAAGGGAATTGCACTGAATATGTCATCAATAGTCAGTAGTTCTGTTTCGTGCTTTACGCTGTTATTGCTCAAAGGCATAATACGCGTAGTTTTTATATTCATAGTTAGGTATCGGTTTGGAACTGCTAGCAACGCCATTTTTAGGAAAATCTCTGCGCCTTGAGGGATCATTGTCAGGTTGGCAACAACTGTTTTGGGATAATCATTTGGTCGCTCAATGTGATGCTTCAAGTGAAGCTGGCCCGACAACTATCCATCAATTTCAGTTGCTCAATGGCGAAACACTAAACCATTGTGAATTAAAGGTGGAACTGACTTGGCAGCCATTTTCTTTACACTACCAAGCCTCTGTTAATGGTGACGTTGTCACGCAAGGTGAGCGTGTTGAGAAAGATATAGAGGCTCAAACTCCTTATAGTGCACCGAAAGTAGAAAAACGATTTAGTTTGATTGGGCTAGTTTCGTTAGGGATGAAAGCTTTAAAAAGTGCCAAGTTAATTAAAATAGTCTTTGCATCAGCCAGTTTAGCCGCTTACTCGTGGCTCTTTTCGTTTCAATTTGCGCTTGCGCTGATCGCCTGCTTGATGTTTCACGAATACGGACATATTCGCGCCATGAAGTATTTTGGCATGAAAACTAAAGGTATTTATCTAATCCCATTTTTAGGTGGCCTTGCACTGAGTGATGATAAGATCAACACTCGCTGGCAAGATGTCGTTATATCAATCATGGGACCATTTTTTGGCTTAATTCTCTCACTCATTTTAGTTGTATGTTATTGGGTGACTGGCGAGATGTTTTTTGCTGGATTGGCGGTTTTTAATGCGTTTCTGAATTTGTTCAACCTGTTGCCAATTCTTCCTCTGGATGGTGGACACATTTTAAAAAGCGTTAGCTTTTCAATGAACAGCAAACTCGGTATCGCCTTATGTGCCTTAGCTGCTGTGGGCGGTGTTGTGTTAAGTTATTCACTTGGATTGACTTTATTTGGTTTTTTGTTGGCAATGGGAACGCTAGAAATTGTCATGGAATGGCGACAACGGCATCAGAGCCATTTGCTACCATTGAATCGTTATGGGCAGATATTTTCTGCGCTGTGGTATATCGGACTAGTGGTTTCGCTAACGACCATTATTTGGAGTTTTGCCAACACGGGCGATGCAATGCTGCAACTCCCTCTGCTCATTCTTGGTACTTAAGCTGTTATAAAAAATAGACACCTTCAGAAGGTAAAGAAAAGGAGCATGCAGTGCTCCTTTTTTACATCAATAATTTCGAACATTTATTGTGATTAATAGCATTACCCACATTTAGGACGCGTAGCTGACGAAACTGGTAAGGCTTTAATCTTCTCTTCTAAATCATGGATTCGCGTACTATGCGAAGGGTGGGTTGATAGCAATTCAGGAGGCTGGCTTCCACCTGATACCTTTGCCATATTTTGCCATAAAGAAACACTCTCTTTAGGGTTAAAACCTGCTTTAGCCATCAGTTCAAGCCCTACAATATCGGCTTCTGATTCTTGTGTACGCCCATAAGGCAAAATGACGCCATATTGCACGCCAACGCCCAGCGCAGCCATTGTTGCTTCCTTATACTGGGCATACTCCGAAGCACCAATCGCTACCTGTGTAATTTGTAACCCTGCATTTGCAATTTGAGACTGAGACAAACGCTCGTTACTGTGGTTGGCTAAAACGTGTGCGACTTCGTGGCCAATCACCGTAGCCAACTGATCTTGATTAGTTGCTACCTTGAGTAAACCTGTATAGACACCAATTTTCCCACCAGGCAGTGCAAATGCATTGACCTGATCACTTTCAAATACCACGACTTCCCAGCTGTCAAAACTTGGTTGTTTAGGGACATAATCTGTCACCGTTTTCGCGACACACTGAACATAAGCATTGGTTTTAGCATCGTTATTGATCGGGATCTCTTTCTTCATTTGTTCAAAAGATTGATCACCTAAGCTGCTCATATCTTGATCAGAAAATAGGATTAACTGGTTTCGACCAGTGGGCGAAGAACTACAAGCAGCAAGTGCCATGCAGCTTAATAGCACTGAAATTTTGAGGCTGTTTCCCATAAGATAGTTTCCTTTTAGATGAACGATTACTCATCTCATAACTCATTACATTTTAAAAGAATCATATCATCGAGAAGCTAGTTTGTAAGTCGGCAGTTTTTATATTGTGCAAATTTATTTAACGCTCTTCATCTAAGTGTCGAATGCTTTTTTCTTGGTTTTAGGTATAAAATGAACGTCTTTAAAAATAGATGAGATAGACACATGGCCATTTGGAAGAAGCCGATTGATCTAGAAACCTTGAACGCGACCTCTAAAAACACATTGATAGAGCATCTCAATATTATTTATAGCGATTACACCGACAATTCTTTATCTGCGACGATGCCCGTTTGTCATTTTACTCATCAGCCACTTGGTATGCTACACGGTGGAGCTTCGGTTGTGCTCGCGGAAACATTAGGTTCATTGGCGGCAAATTTTTGTGTCGATCAAGACCACTACTGTGTTGGGCTGGATATCAATGCCAATCATGTTAGAGCGATGAGAGAAGGCCATGTTATCGGTACGGCAACGCCAATTCATTTAGGTGTTTCCACACAAGTGTGGCAAATCAATATTACTGATGAACGTGAGCGCTTGGTTTGTAGTAGCCGTTTAACTATAGCCGTAAAGAAAGTACGTCATCCGACCAAAACAGAAAAGGTAGACCATTAAATGGTGATTGATTTTTCAGGTGGAAAACTTATTGCCACGGCGCATGAGCTGGTGGTTCGTTTGAACGGTGATCATAAAGTGACACTGCAAGCACAAACGGACGCCATTCAACTTATTGGCCAAGGAGCCAATGTGGTTTCAGTCAATTGTTCAGAGGCTAAGTGGTCCATTAAATTAGATAATGAGCAGCAAATTAAGCAACTGTCTCAACAGCTAGGATGTGATATCGCTTAAAGAATGCTTTGAGCCCCTTGCATCGTAAACACAAAATGAGGAAACTACCTCAGTTTTATAAAAACTGAGATTTCCTCTTTATATGAGTAGCCCGCGACTTCGAGTTCAATTTGAATCATTATTTGAACACTTTAATGGCCAAGATGTTGGTGTTCAATTAGAAGATATTACCGATATTCTATTCTGCACACGTCGTAACGCCCGTATCGTTCTGAACAAAATGGAAGAACAGGGTTGGATCGAATGGCACCCCGCAGCTGGTCGCGGAAAATTGTCTGACCTGAAATTCAAACGTAGTCGCAGCGATGTTAGCGAAAACCTTGCTCGCCGGTATCTGGATGAAGGTAAAATAAGTCAAGCCTTCTCTGTTTTGGATCAAGATGCAGCAAAACTGACCCAAGTTATTCAAAGTTACTTGGGGGTTCAGCATCAAGAAGGGCTGCAAGTGGTACGCCTACCGTACTATCGACCACTTTCGATACTCAATCCTTTAAAGCCGATGCGTCGTTCAGAGCAGCACATCGCGATGCAAATCTTCAGCGGCTTAACCCAGCTTGATGAAAATGAGCAATTACAACCCGACCTTGCGCATACGTGGGAAGCCATTTCTGCAACGCATTGGCGTTTTTATCTACGCCCAGGGGTTAGGTTCCATAATGGCGATTTACTGACCACAGAATGTGTTGTAAAAAGTCTTTGGGAATTAAGATTTCTGAACCTGTTTTCTCATTTAGAACGTATTGATTCGCCTTCAAATTGGGTGATAGACATCTTTTTACAGAAACCGGATAGCCGTCTTCCTCTGCTGCTTGCAGAGTCTTGTGCCAAAGTTTTACTGGCTGAATCAAATCGTAGTGAAAATTTTGACTTAATGCCTGTTGGAACTGGACCGTATAAAGTGGTGCTTAATGACGAAAAGCGCCTAGTATTACAAGCCTTCGACGGTTACTTTGGCTTTCGTCCATTGTTAGATAGAGTCGAAGTGTGGGTCATTGATGAAGCGTATTCATCGATGGTTTTTCCAAGTCTATCGCACCCAATTAAAACTAAGCGTGGTTCCTTTACGGAGGACGTAGACCTAGACCCCGGCTGTACTTATTTACTGTTAAATAGAAAAAATGGGGTCGCTGCGGATGATGTATGGGCAAACTACTTAACCAATAAGCTCAGTACATTAAACTTATTTCGACAATTACCAGAAGAGAAGGTTGTCGAGCTGGGTGTGCTGCCAGCGTACGGATTGAAACCGGGTTGGTATCACCAGACCTCAAGTGATACTTCCATAAAACCACCCAACGAGCGTTCAATTACCGTCGCGTACCATGCTCATCACCCTATGTTTCCTAGCTTGGTTAAAACCATACAGCAACTACTCAAAGATGATGGGATTAACGTAGAGTTGATCAAATATGACTTAACTGTTGAAGACACAAGTTTGGTTGATATCTGGGTAAAGCCGATGGGCATTGCCAATCATCGAGAAGATGCACTTGCAGGATGGTTGTTGGATTATAGTGATATAGAACATTTAAGCCGTGCAGAGGATTTTTCTTACTGGGCGGGGTTGGTTGATTTATGGCGCGCAGATAAACACGCCGCTTTCCCTGCGAAAGAGATTGGTAAGTCATTAGTTGAGAAATATCAAGTGATCCCAATGTTCCACTGTTGGTTAGGTATCAGCAAAGATCAGTGTGGTTCTCTACAAAATGCAAAATGTAACGCATTAGGTTGGTTTGATTTTAGTAATGTTTGGGTGAAACCTGAGTGGTAATTTAAGACGATGAAAGTGATGATTTTGCGATGTCCATCCATTTTTTGATCTGGGTCGATAAAAAGGTAATAAATTGGTTAAATACTATCTTAATCTTGTAAAGATGCTAGACTTTATTTGTCCTTATTTTATTCCGTAAATTTACATTTTTATTGAGGTTATGTATGGAACTTGGGTTAATCATCGCTTTTATCGTTGCAGCTGCTGTAATGGTTAAAAAAGAGATGGCCGACAATAAATAAACAATTCATTTTTACTTTTAATCCCATTTTTTGAATGAATTTGTCTAAGGCCAGTGTAAAGCTGGCTTTTTTATATCTTTTCTCTGAAGTAGTATTTTCGCTCATCCATTACCTCTATAATTTTTCACTTTTATTCAACGCGGTGAATACCACTACATAAGCAAATAGGGCATACTTCTTAGCAGTTATAGCCAAACAACTAATTGCTGATTTCATGGAAGGGTGACTTATTTTGCAAAGTCCAATTACTTTAGAAGCACTTCATATTCTAGATGCTATCGATAGACGTGGCAGCTTTGCGGCTGCGGCAAATGAACTCAACCGAGCACCTTCATCGCTCAGTTATCAAATACAAAAACTTGAACAAGATTTAGATATCATGATCTTTGATCGCTCAGGACATAAAGCCGCATTTACCGAGTCTGGATTGCTTATTTTAGAGCGAGGGCGTGCCATTCTTACTGCTACAGAAAAATTAGTTAATGACGCGACACTACTTGCCAATGGTTGGGAGTTAGATCTGACGGTTGCCTTTGATGGGATCATACCGATCAATAATTTCTTTTCTATGGTGGAAGCCTTAGGTAACGTAAGTAAAACTAGAGTACGGCTTCAAGAAGAAATTTTAGCGGGTTGCTGGGAATCTTTGTCAACTGGTCGCTCTGATCTACTGATTTGCCCAAGAATAGAAACTTTGCCACAAGACGTTAAAGCCGAAACGATTGGTTCTATGTCGATGATTTGGGTAGCTGCAAGTTCGCACTATGTCCATAAACGAAACGGGGCATTTGATGAAGTAGCACGCGAAAAATATCGAGTTATAGCGATTGCTGATACCGCTCGTGAGCAACCAGCGATGAGCGTTAATATTTTGCAGAAACAACCAAGACTAACTGTGACAAATTTTAGTGCCAAATGTGAAGCACTGATCAACGGGTTAGGAATAGGAACACTACCGAAGCAAATAGCTTTACCTCTAATAGCGGAAGGCAAACTAAAAATCATAGATGGTTCTCCAGAATCTCCTGTTGAAATTATTATGGCGTGGCGTCGAAATAAAATGGGTGAGGCCAAATCGTGGTGCGTACAGTACCTTAAGAAAAACTGGTCGTTAGGCTAATCGGAGCGCTTATTTCTCAGCTCGTGGGCAAATGATCATATGAAGGCGGGAAGATCAAGGTCGATCTTCCCTTGTGACTCAGACCTTATTTAATACTAACACCATGTCAGCTGTGCCATCTTCAAAATGAATGTCGACTTCAAAGCCCAATTTTTGAGCAAGCGTCAGCATTCCTCGGTTTGTCGGCATGGTCATCCCTGATATTTGTACAGTACCTTTTAAACGACAGTAATCGATGACTTTTTGCAACAAAATTTTTCCTAGGCCGTTTCCTTTAAGATCGGTGCGGATCAAAATAGCAAATTCAGCATCGGTATTTTCTGGGTTAATTAGTGCTCGAGAAACCCCAATAATCTTGCCTTCACCATCATTATTGTCAACGGCAACAAAAGCCATCTCTCTGTCGTAATCAATTTGGGTAAAGTTGGCTAATGCCTCGTGGTTGAACTCGCCAACATCAGAGAAAAAGCGCTTGTATAAATCTTCTTTCGAGACGTTATGAATAAATTCTGCGTGCTGTGGTTCATCTTCCGGCAAGATAGGCCGTAACATCACAACAGAATTGTCTCGTAGCGTCACCCGTTCCTCTAGTTCACTTGGATAAGGACGAATCGCCAGCCTACTGTGTCCATCACCTTGAAATGGTTTTAATACTAAATCAGCATCAAGGATCGTAAATTGGCTTCCATTAGCAAGTACTGGATGTATATCCAGCTCGTGAATTTGTGGACAATCTATTATCATTTGCGAAATTCGCACCAGAAATTCAGACAAGCCATTAACATTCATCGGTTCTGGTAATTTTTGTAGCCTAATTTTGCCTCCACGAATTGCCCTTACAATCAAATAACGGGCTAATGTCATATTGAGTGGCGGCAAAGCGGCTGCAGCGTCAATGGCTTCATCCCATTCTGATCCACCTTGCCCTAGCAAGATCACCGGGCCAAAGGTCGCATCTGTTTTAACCTTAATACGTAACTCTTCTCCGCCAGCGAGTTTAGCCATTCCTTGAACCAATAAGCCATGAATATTAGCAGATGGATAGGAGAGCTGCGTTCGGTCTAAGATTGCTTGAGCGGCGTTTGCCACTTCATGGCTATTGCGCAAGTTAAGCATCACGCCTTGAACATCGGACTTATGGGCAATATCTGGTGATCTCAATTTCACTGCGACAGGGTAACCAATTTGTTCCGCAATATGGACTGCTTCACTCGCATCAGAAGCTATCCATGTCGGCAACACATCAAAATTAAAGCATTTAAACAGCGTGCCTATTTGATGAGTATCTAAATGCAAAATGGATTGCTCGCCAAGCTGCTTATTAATCCACTGTTGTGCGGTGTGGATTTCTGAAACATGAACGGGCTCTGCAGTAGTTGGGGTTTCCATCAACTGTTTCTGATTGCGCCTGTATTCAACTAGATGCATAAAAGCGACCACGGCACTTTCTGGAGTACGATACGTTGGAATACCTGCCTGAGTGAATATTTGTCTAGCAGGACGAGCTGTTAATTCGCCAGACCAATTAGTTAAGATATTGAAATGTTTATGCCTTGGATGCGCTCTAATCGCATCAACAACGGCTTGTGCCGTCTGCTCTGATTGCGCAATAGCTGAAGGACTATGCATGATAAGAATTGCATCGGCTTCATCACTATCTAGCAGTGCATTAAGCGTATTGACGTACCTTGTGTGATCCGCATCGCCAACCATATCGATAGGATTACTATGTGACCAGCTATCAGGTAAACATTGATTCAATTTCTCAAAAATATGTTCTTCAAGCTCCGCCAGCTTTCCACCGCGCTCAAGCAAAGTATCCACCGCCATAATCGCAGGGCCGCCACCATTTGTAATGATGGCCAATCGTTCACCTCTAAGTGGTACTGAGTGGGTAAGAGTCTCTACCGCGGCAAATAATTCATGGGTATTATTGACTCGTAGCATACCAGTTCGCTTAATCGCGGAGTCATAAATAATGTCTAGAGTATCATCACCCCCGGTATGAACTTGCGCTGCTTTACGACCCGCCAGAGTACGGCCGCCTTTGAGCACCAATATTCTTCGATTGCGTGAAGCCGCTCGTGCAGCGGACATAAAACGCCTTGCATCTTTTATTGTGTCAACATACAGAAGGATCGCGTCGGTATGCCTATCTGTACTAAGGCAATCAAGTAGATCGGCAAAGTCAATGTCACTGGCGTTGCCTAACGAAATAAATGCGGAAAATCCAATTTGTTTATCGTTAGCCCAATCCAAAATTGTGGTACAAACGGCAGCGGATTGAGAAATAAACGCGATATTGCCTTTCAATGCCGTTACTGGAGAAAACGAGGCGTTGAAATTAAGCCAAGGCAAAATCAAACCTAAACTGTTGGGGCCGAGTACACGAATTGCTGCTGATTTGGCGATTTCTGAGCACTGTTTTTGGATCTCAATGCCCTGATCGTCAAGTTTGTACATATCAGACGAAAGTACAATGACAGATGAAATTCCTTTTGCCGCTAATTGCTTAAAAATGGTTACGTTTCTTGTCGCATGGGTACAGAGGATTGCGATGTCAGGAACGATAGGTAATGCATCAATAGTTTTGTAAGCTAAAACACCACAAACTGACGGGTAATAGGGGGTAACAGGCATGATTGCGCCATCGAATCCACCTTGCAGTAAATTCTTCATAACAATGTTGCCTGCGCGAAAAGGCCTGACGGACGCACCAATGACTGCGATTGATTTCGGTTTTAAAAATGGGTTTAAATTATTCATGTAGCTACACCATTCATTAGTGAACTGCTGCTAGCTTAACCAACAAATGGTGAACTTATTGGCGATATTCGTTTGAATGTGATCGTTTTGGCAGCGGACATATGCGACTTTGTGCCACAAATCACAGTGTAAGGATATATAATTAAAAAGCGCACTTGATTCTGGGCGTCGCTATCGGCATGATTTATAGTAATTTCTACTTAAGGCGTTGAACATTTCATGAAAAAAATAGCAATTGTCGGTTTATCCGTCCTTTTGGCTGCTTGTGCTTCAGATACTTACATTACTGATGTGACATCTGAAAGTCACCGCGAAGAGTACAAAGTCGCCTCTGTACAGCAACCAGTAATGACTCAAGATGGTATGGCGAATGGGATTTCTGAAAGCAACGTTGAACCAAACGTTGTAAAAATGCCGCCAAAAGCTGTAGAAAAACAAGTCGCTCAAACTAAACCTGCGGTTGCTATTATTCCACCAACCGCCAAACAAAAAGCAATGAACCCACGTTTTGGCTACACGATTCAGGTGGTTGCTGTTGGTTCACAAACCAAAGTTGATCAATTCGCGAGCAAATTGCCGACTGCTGACAATCAACCGATTTGGGAAAACTACAAAGTCGTAAATGGCACTAAGTGGTATACCGTTCTTTATGGGGATTATGCAACACGTTCGGATGCACTAGAAGCTATCAATACGCTTCCCGCTGAATTCCAGGCAATGAAGCCGTTCGCGAAAAGCATCGATGCTATTAAGAATTCTGAGTTTCCAACGCTCAACAAGTTAAATTAACCTCTGTTGAATTATACCGACTACTGATGTTAAAGAGGGGCGAAAGCCCCTTAATTGTTTGGTATTTAAGCAGTTAAGTCCAAAAATAACATTTGCTTAGCTAAAATTGTGTAACTTCTTGCTGAATTGATTATGATGTTTAATTAGCTTATCTAGTAACATCACGGACAGATTTTAATGACAACAACAATTCTTCTACTGTGTGGTGGCGGTTCTTCTGAGCATGAAGTATCGCTTGTTTCTGCTAACTACTTACAAGCTCAACTTGAGATGACAAAGAGTTTCAATGTTATTCGGGTTGAAATGAAAGATGATGGTTGGTACAGCGAGCAAGGTGAGTTGAGTTATTTAGATACCAATGCTGCAACGTTAAACACTAGCAGTAGTTCGACAACAATCGACTTTGTCGTGCCATGTATCCATGGATTTCCAGGGGAAACTGGCGATATTCAATCCATGCTTGAATTAGCTGGCATTCCTTATCTAGGCTGTGGTCCTGAAGCCAGCTCTAACAGCTTTAATAAAATCACTTCCAAGCTGTGGTATGACGCTCTGGGCATCCCAAATACGCCTTATTTATTTTTGACTGACAACAATGCCCAAGCTTATCAGCAATGCGAAAAAGCATTATCAGAGTGGGGCGCCATATTTGTAAAAGCTGCACGGCAAGGCTCATCGGTTGGGTGTTACAAGGTCACAAATGTTCAGCAGTTAGCTACAGCGATTGATTCTGCATTCAGTTATTCAGAGCAGGTGCTGGTTGAAAAGGCGCTCAAACCACGTGAACTAGAAGTTGCGGCTTACCAAATTGATGATGTTCTGTATTTATCTAAACCAGGAGAAGTGATTGCTCCAGAAGGTGCGTTTTATACTTATGAAGAAAAATACAGTGCAGACAGCCATTCAATGACGGAAATTGAAGCAAAAAATCTTACGGATCAGCAGTTAGCATCGATAAGGCATTGTGCAGAAAAAGTGTTTACGCATATGAAGTTAAGACACTTATCTCGAATTGATTTCTTTTTAACGGCCGATGGTGCAATTTATCTAAATGAAGTCAATACCTTCCCAGGCATGACTCCGATTTCAATGTTCCCGAAAATGCTAGAACATAACGGCCATTGTTTTCATGAATTTCTTGCAAACTGCGTGACAACGTCACTTAAGACCAAGGTTTAATCGTTTTAAATTTCATTTTCTCCTGTTCTGCGGTGTGAGTTTTACCAATATATTGGGCTGGCATCGCAGGGCTTAACCACCGTCCAAATTGTTGAATATCTCTCATCTTATAACCTTGCTTCGCTAATTCTTGCGCCGCTCCTATCCGTGTCGATTGGCCTGAAAATTTTAGATTCATCAGACCTAGCTGTTTACCTGCATTACGCAAAATACGAAAAATCGACGCATCATTGAGCGATATTGAAGAAATATTACCGTGACGATCTATAGAGCAAAACACAATACCTTCATTTCTGTTAACAATGGTCAGCCAACGATGAAGCGCTAATGAAGCCCTATCGGAAAGGGAGTACTTTGCTTCCCCAACATGTACTGTTATCGCTAACTCATTATCTATACTGATTTGTTTACGCTCGAAGAATTTAAGTTCTCCTCGTTTTAGCACGCATTCAAACATCACGTAATAAATAGCGAGATCTCGGATGTCTTTTTTATATTCAGAACGTGAGAGTCGCTCATCCAAGGCGAATAGATGCTCTTGGGTAAATGGCATTGCTTGTTTTGCGTCATCTAACTTCTCTAGTCTGAGGTTGGCAAGTGACATTTGAACTTTACGATTTGTGGTTGGATCATTTAAAGAGAGTAATGAGTGTATGACACCAATGGTGACAGCGTAACGCCTTATGGTCGAGTATTTGTGAGTTCTTGCTTCATATTCAATAAATTGCCTAACCGCTGCCACTGACGCTGGCAAAGAAGATACATGCTTGGAAATACAGAAAGAAACAAAGTGATTCCAATCTTTTGTCATTGCGAGTAAAGAATTTCTGGAATATTGATTTTGTACTAGTTGCTGGAACTGCTCTAAACTAATGGGTGAAGAAAATTCACTAAGCTTTTGTTTTAAAATAATAGGATCTGTGATGACGGGAATGTTTTTTCTCATCTTAATGCACTATAACAACAAAAATTATCAATAAATATACTTGATAACGGCGTAGATACAATTATTATTTAATTAACCACAATTAAAAGACCAGATAAAATATGGCTATTTCGATATATCGAGGTTTTAACCTTAAATCGGCTCCTAATTCCACTGAAATATGGCAAGTGAAAATTAAAAACCATGTTTTGACTGGAAACCTTGCTGCGGTGAAAAAAAGCATAGACTGGTGGTGTGATACAGCATCTATTATTGATCCGCGTGAATTCAATTCTGTTGGACAAAAACGGAATGTAACCTCTGTGCACCAAGAACAATTTGGTGGATTTACTCTTAAAAACGATACCGGTGAAGCTAATGCTTGGTATTGTATTTTTAATGGTCGCTTAATTAAAGGTTCTAAAGTGGCTATTCAAAAACATATCGAAGCTTTTTTGCTAGCAAAGCAAAAAGCAGAACAAATGAAGAAGTAATAATTTATGACGCTTGTATATTCAACTGATTTAGGTCGCATTAAATCAGAACCTGAGAAAGTAGAACGGCCGAAAGGTGATGGTATTGTCAGAATTCATCGCCAAACCAAAGGCCGAAAAGGTAAAGGCGTGAGCATAATTACCGGACTAGACTTAGATGATGCACCATTAAAATTATTGGCAGCAGAATTGAAAAAAGTATGTGGATGTGGCGGTTCAGTGAAAAATGGCGACATCGAAATACAAGGTGATGTGCGAGATAAGGTGAAGGTTCACCTCGAAAAGAAAGGTTTAATCGTTAAGCTATCTGGTGGTTGATGCTTAAATAGTACAATAGCCCTCATGAATATGATAAACAATGTGATTGGGGGAATATTCAAGCTCATCCTCTCACTAGCTAGAACTTGATTGTCATTTCTAAATGATGATCCCTCTTATTTTCTTAGCGCTCACTGTTTGAACTCCATGTATCTCTCGTGTGAGTAAATTATCGAGAGCGAAACAACAAAGCAACATTTACCGTGCTTTTATCACGATGTTTTCTTATATTTTCATCGAGTTACAGTTTGAAACACTTCCTTTTTATCTTCTTTAATTTTTCTGACAAATCAAGCGGTATGTTTGCTGTATTTTTAACGGATCCTGTTCTAATAAGATTATAAATAATGCAAAAGAAACCACTTGCGGCACTTATTGCTACAACACTCATCTTAGTTGGGTGCGGTGAAACGGAAAACATTCAAACCCAAACACCATTGCCACTTGTTGAAACACAACGGGTTATCCTTGTCGAACATCAACAAAGTAAATCTTATATTGGCCGTATCGAAGCGATAGAAGACACAAATATTACTGCTCACGTTTCTGGTTACTTACAGGCCCGTCATTTCAAAGAAGGACAACTGGTCGAAAAGGGTGATTTGTTGTACACCATTGAGCCATCGTCATTCGAAGCTCAGCTAGCAAGTGCAAAAGCGGCCGTAGCGCAAGCTAATGCCGTACTTAAAAAAGCACAGCTTGACCATGTGAGAGGCAATGAACTCCTTCCGCGTGGTAGCATTTCTCAATCTGAATTTGATGCATTAACGGCGGCATTACATGGTGGGCGAGCTGAATTAGAAGCGGCAAAAGCAAAGCTAAAGCTCGCTGAAGTTAATCTTTCATACACTCAAATACGGGCCCCTTTTAATGGCCGTATTAGTGATAGTAAAGTTAGTTCTGGTGATTTAGTTTCTCCATCAACGGGTATTTTGGCTACGCTTGTGAGCTTAGATCCTATCAATACGGCTTTTAGTGTTAGTGAACGAGAGCGTATTGCTTTAAGTATAGATAAAATTAAAGGTGATGGCGCAACGCAAGCGAATGGTGTTGAAGTGCTACTTGAACTCGAGAATGGCGAGCAATATCCTTATTTAGGTCAGCTAAATTACTTAGGCAATCGAATCAATCTAGATACTGGCACTATTGATATGCGTGCCGTTATTCCCAACCCCGAGCAGCGACTTCTTCCCGGCCAACACATCAAAATCAACCTTCGTGAAAGCGTTGCTAAAAATGTTATCGTTATCCCACGTCGTGCAGTCCAAACAGACTTAGAGGGTGATTTTGTTATGGTGATGTCAGACGATAATATTGCAGAACGTCGCAATGTCGACTTGGGGCCTCAAGTTGAGCAAGGTATTAGCATCAATCAAGGCCTATCACTTAATGATGTGGTGATCACCCAAGGTCTACAACGTGTCCGCAATGGTGTTGAAGTTCGTACTCAAACGCCAACAACGACCAATCAATAAGGAGGCGAAATGTTAAGTCGTTTCTTTATTCAAAGACCTAAGTTTGCATTGGTCATATCTATTATTCTTACTTTAGCAGGGGCGATATCCCTGGCTATTTTACCCGTCGCTGAATATCCGAAGATCAGCCCGCCATCTGTTAGCGTGACGGCGTTTTATACTGGTGCAAGTGCCGAAGTTGTCGAACAAGCTATTGCTGACCCCATAGAGACGTCAGTAAACGGTGTCGAGAACATGATCTACATGTCCTCGAAAAGTGCCAATGATGGCTCGTACAGCCTAAACGTGACATTCGATGTTGGTACTGACCCTGATATGGCACAAGTTAACGTCCAAAACCGTGTTGCTCAGATCGAATCCAAGCTTCCACAAGAAGTGAGAATGGCTGGCGTCACCGTGAAAAAACGTTCGCCAGATCTGTTAATGGTACTCAATTTCTATTCACCGGATGGAAAATATGACGACCAATTTCTGATTAACTACATCAACCTTAACGTTAAAGACCAACTCGCACGTGTAAAAGGTATTAGTGAGGTTAATGTCATTGGTGGGGGCGAATATGCAATGCGTATTTGGCTTAACCCAGAAAAAATGGCTAATTTAAAATTAACAACGTCCGATATTCAATCCGCTTTAACTGAGCAGAATGTACAAGTTGCAGCGGGGCGTATTGGCGCTGCTCCATATAGTAGTGCTCAAGAGGTGCAGTTTAATCTGGTAACAAAAGGGCGTTTGGAAAGTGTCGGTGAGTTTGAAAATGTTATTTTGCGTTCGAATTCTGATGGCTCTACGGTTTACTTGAAGGACGTCGCACGGGTTGAATTAGGCAAAAAATTCTATGATGGTAACGGTACATTCCGAGGCCAAGAAGCATCGATCGTTGCATTATCATTACAATCAGACGCCAACGCGTTGGAAAGCGGTAAAGCCGTTATGGCGTTGTTACAACAACTTAGCCATAATTTTCCAGATGGCATGGCCTTTGAAACCAGTTATGACACAACCGTGTTTGTTGCTGAATCTATCAAAGGTGTGGTTAAAACGCTGATCGAAGCGATATTACTGGTTATTGCCGTCACTTACTTATTTTTGGGTAGCGCACGCGCAACCCTGATTCCCGTTTTTGCCATTCCAGTCTCATTGATTGGTACATTTGCCGTTATGCAAACTACCGGCTTCACGATTAATACTGTGACTTTGTTTGGTCTTATTTTAGCCATTGGTATTGTTGTTGATGACGCTATTTTGGTGATTGAAAACGTAGATACAACAATGGCTAAAGATCCAACGATGTCTCCGCGTAAGGCAACGCTTATCGCAATGAAGGAGGTAACAGGCCCAATTATCACTTCAACGCTTGTATTACTTGCGGTATTTCTTCCTGTCGCCATGCTACCCGGTATCACAGGTATCATGTATCGACAGTTCGCATTAACTATCTGTATTTCAGTTGTTATTTCATCGATTAATGCACTAACTCTGTCTCCTGCGCTGTGTTCACTGGTTCTGAAACAAGGCGGTGAAAATACGGCAAGTTGGTTTAAGGCTTTTAACCGAGGCTTAGATAAAGTGACACAAGGCTACGGTCAAATTGCAGGTTTCTTGGTTAAAAAATCTTTACTTCTGATTACTTTCTTCCTACTTGCACTTGCTGCTGTCACGTTCTTTGCTAAAAATACTTCAACTGCTTTCGTTCCACAGGAAGATAAGGGAATATTATTAGTCAATGTTCAATTACCTGACTCTGCTTCTTTATCTCGAACGGAAGAAGTGACTTCACAACTGATGCAAATTCTTGAAGAAGAGCAGGGGGTTGATGGCGTTACCGTTGCCAATGGCTATTCATTCATGACTGGTGCCGCTGCATCAAACGGAGCATCTCTGTTTGTTAAATTACACAGTTGGGATATGCGCAACAGCCTAGCTGGCGATCATTCAGCAGCTGCAATTTCGTCGCGGATTAATGGCCGTGCCGCTTTGGAAATACCACATGCGGTTGTATTTGCAATGGGGCCTCCTGCAGTGCCTGGCATGGGAGCCGCTTCCGGATTTGAATTTGTACTGGAAGATACATTGGGTCGTAGCCGTACCGATTTAGCGATGGTAATGGGTGAAATGCTTCAGGCTGCTAATCAACAACCTGAAATTGCTTATACATTTAGTACATTCCGAGCCAACGTTCCTCACTATTATGTGGATATTGACCGTGAAAAGGCAAAACAGTTAGGTATTCCTTTATCCTCAATATTCCAAACGCTACAGGGTAACTTAGGGTCGGTTTACGTTAATGACTTTACTATGTTTGGTAAAAATTTCCGTGTGACAATGCAAGCTGATAGTGAACATCGTAATAGCATGGAAAACCTTGAGCAGTTCCATGTACGCTCTGCTAATGGAACAATGATTCCGTTAAGTACACTAGTTAGTCATACACAAGTGTTTGAACCGGATGTGGCATGGCGCTATAACATGTACCGCAGCGCGATTATCCAAGGTCAACCTGCTCCGGGTTACTCCAGTGGTGATGCTATTGCTGCGATGGAGCGAGTTGCCGCTCAAGTATTGCCGCAAGGTTACCAATACGAATGGACAGGTATGGCTTATCAGGAAGTTCTCGCGGGCAACCAAGCCATTTTTGCTTTTGCGCTTGCGCTCATTTTCATCTATTTGTTTATGGTGGCACAATACGAAAGTTGGAGTATTCCGTTAGCCATCATTTTAGTTGTGCCGATTGCAACCTTAGGTTCATTCTTAGCACTTAATTTGATGGGAATGCCATTGAATTTGTATGCCCAAATCGGTCTAGTCTTGCTGATAGCATTAGCTGCAAAGAATGCGATCTTAATAGTAGAGTTCGCAAAAATGGAGCGAGAAGAGAACGATATTGCTATTGATGAAGCCGCGGTTCATGGTGGTAAATTACGTTTTCGTGCCGTGAATATGACATCGTGGTCATTTATCTTAGGTCTTTTCCCTCTAATTTTTGCTTCGGGGGCTGGGCATATCAGTCAGAACTCTCTCGGTATATCACTTATCGGTGGACTGCTATGTGTACTTCTTGCGGGAACATGCTTGATCCCTGGTTTCTATGCATTAATCCAAAAACAACGAGAGAAGTATCATGGTGGCAACACAAAACTTGTACCATTAGATGATGAAGACTGACTAAATAACTCAAATCCCAAAGTCAGACTTTGGGATTTTTGATGTTGGGTCTTTTCAGATTAATAGTCATATAGTTAAAACGGTAACTATATGACTATTAAGTATTTTATGGTAAATCAGAATACTGTTAAATATGCATACTCTTATGAACCTAACAAAAACCTAGAAACACCAACACATGAAGTTAGCGTAGACCTATAACTCACAATAGGCAAGTGATTGGAAAGTAGGGTAAGTGATTGAAACAGAACTACTTATGAACTTAACTAAAAATCCTACATATTTAACATAACACATATAATGCGCACTTCGTAGTGGTTCGATAACGCCCGTAATTACTTCAAAGTCTTTACTGGTTATTTATTTGATTTTCGTTTCGTATAGAAGCTGATCTGCACGGTGCAGAATGTTGTCAATATTATCATCATCAACCTTAAGTGACGTAACCCCAACACTTAAGGTCAACTTATCACTCTCTAGCGTACTGAGTTCAGTATATACCCAAATAACTTGAAGTTGATTGCTTGCTTTACTTTTAAAGTGACAGTGTCTCAATGTGGCATTATCCACTACCTCACAATTAACCAGAATGACGGAAGAGCTTGCTTCTGTAATTTTATTACACCTATCAATCATCAGAATAACTCGCTGGTGTTTTATTCTCTATTAACCCATTGTTTTTATTTATCAAATGGTCATTTAAAGTAGATTGTATTGATTTTTTAGATAGGGGTTTTTCTGAGGTGGATTTGAGATAGGCGCAAAAAAAGGCACTAAATAAGTGCCCTGTTATCGTTATTCTTTATTTTCTGCCGCTTTTTCTGCTCTGATTTCAGTAGCAACAATTTTTATCGCTTCTGCGGTACTGATACCTTGGGTCATTAACTGCTGGATTTTTTCAACGGCTTCTTGCTGCTCTTGATGGGATAACGTAGGGAGATCGTCAAACATAAAAAAGGCTCCTGATGTTGAGGAGCCTGACTATAAAGACTGCGTTAATAACTAGCAAGGAAATTTATGTATGCACCCATAGCATTTTCATTAGTGTAACTTGCACCCAAATCTAACTGAAAAAGGTTTAAAGGCGATATTCTTATACCTGCGGTAATGGTGCCATCCAAATTGTCGTATGCTAAATTCTTGTTGTACCCTGCCCTTAGTTTTAATTGACGTAAAATGTCAATTTCACCACCAATGCGGATCATTTGCGTGTTATCTTCAAAGTTTGTATAACGTTTTTCTTCATTAAGATCGTAATCAACACTTAATGTTGCATAATCGGCAACTAGGCCAATACCAACGGTATACAATGGGCGCATTTGGTATGCGTAGCCAAGATTAATGTCTCTTGTTTGTCCGGAAGTCTTACTTGTCAGTGTTTTAGTATACGACTGTGTATTGATATCACGCTTAATAAGGTTGGTTGCCGAGAAACCAACGCGAAGTGGTCCATAAAACCATAATGCACCTGCATCAAGGTTGAATATGGTTTCACCTTGGCTACTGTCTCTTACATCTTTAATATCATAATCAGTCACACTTGCTGAATATACATAAGTGTAGATTCGTTGTAGTTTTGGCGTCACACCAAATGCAATGTGTTGACCTAAAAATGTTTGATATTTGGCTAACGATAACCCAATTTCAGTTACCCCAACAGACACCGCATTTACAGCGCTTAATTCTGCGTTTTCGACAGAGGTACTACCACCGGTATAGATATCAGAAGTAACAAAAGTTTCAGTGTATGCTTTCGCAAACAGATTAGCTGCTATAAATTGATTCGGAATGGCAAACGCAACAACACCACCAATTTCAGCTTTTAAACTGTCACCTGCTAAATTGTCTAAGGTTTTCTGAAGATCTTGATAGTTTTTATTATCTAGCATACTAGAGATGCTATCTAAATCATCCACCATTTTGTCTTCATCATTGTAGGAAATACCAATGCTTGGAAGTATCATCCCAAAATCATCGTTACGGCGATAAATGGCTACCAAAGCTGGGTTATAAAAAGGGGCGGTTAGAAAATTAGCAGATACAACCCCAACGCCACCCATCGCATCGCCTCTGGCTTCAATGGCATAATTTGCCGCTACTGCTAAAGAAGGTGTCAGCGCGATTGTTAATGGCAGTATTTTGATGAATTTTTTCATAGTGTTATAAACGTATTAATTCCTTTAAGTCTATAACGACCTATTGTCTATTATCTTTAGTTATTCATCTACAGAAACATCATATGTTTTACTGATAACTTGAGATTGCTCAATTGTGATCGGACCTTGCCAACGCTGACTAGTCATTGTTACCGCCAATACATATCTATCGGAGGACAAATTCGTCACCTCTAAAGAGTTTGGATATTCAGACACGTAACTTTTGCTCCACAACTTAGAATACTGTCCATCGACATAATCATAGAGTGATACATTCAGCTCAGGTAATGGGCAGTATGGATTTAGTAGCGCTTTTTTTTCAATTTGCCACTCATCTTTTGAAGCCCAGCGGACGACTTGTCTTGCTTTAGGCTCACCTATAATAACCCATGCACTCCAAGACTGTTGATCACTGGCGGTTATATCAAGGCGGTATAGACCCATACTGAGTTTGCTGTTTAGATCGTAGCGTTTAACATAGTGAAGCTCTTTCCTATCCTTGCCATTGTTATATGAATCAACTGAATTGACATTGGAAATAGGTTTATCCACCCATTCTGTTAGTTCGACGCTATCAAGAGTGTTGATTGATGTAACATCAACGGCGACACGATATGCATCTCGGCCAGGGCTTTGAATATCTTGGCGATTTATAGTGATAGATTTGAGCCATTCAGGTAGTGGGCGCTTGTCTAAACCTTTACCACAATCAGTAGTTAATGATTGGATTAATAGATCATTAAGATGGCTCTTGATGTTGCGATTTTGTTCGAGTTGCCAAACTTCGACCAAAGAATCAAACATGGCTTGTAAGTCATTGTTCAGCAAGTGCTGGTGTGCTTGGGTGAGTGGTGTGTTTTTATCAAACCACTCATCACTTTGCACTGTTATTGGCACACTAAAAGCTAGTGTGCCAAGTAAAACGGTTCGTAATTGAAACATTACGCTTTCATCTTATAACCGACGCCACGTAGTGTTTCAATTTCTAAGCCGGGAAGCTTTTGTCTTAATTGCAATACATGCGTATCCACGGTTCGTGTGGTAGGGAAATGATTATATCCCCAAACGTGATCAAGTAATTCGTCGCGGGTGAATACACGCCCTAAATTACTGGCCAAAAATAACAACAGATCAAATTCAGTGCGAGTTAAGGTTATCGATTCATCTTTATAAAAGACTTCGCGAGTTGACTTATCGATAACTAAATTTGGGGTGACAACTTTAACATCATCTTGCCCTTCACCTTCAGGAGATCTAAGTTGTGCGCGGATGCGAGCAAACAGCTCGGCTTCAGCAAACGGTTTGGTTAGATAATCATTTGCTCCTGCATCGAGTCCTGCCACTTTATCTTTCACAGTAACCAAGGCGGTTAACAAAATGACGGGAACCTCTTTAATCTTTTTCCATTCCGGCAGTGATTGAACAGAGTCGCCATCCGGTAGCTGTCTATCTAAAATAACCAGATCAGCACTATCCCAATGCTGCTTAACTTCTGCAATCGTTTCTGCATGTAAACAGTCATACCCAGCTTGCTCAAGGCTAACCAGTAAACCGTCAGCTAGGTTTTTATCATCTTCAACGAGAAGCAATGTCTGTTTCACAGGGGATCTCCAATATAAATGTGGTTGGTGGTCCAATAAGCTTCATTTTACCACCCATCCGACCAACCATGGATTCTACAATCGTGAGGCCTAAACCAAGGCCACTTTTACTCACAAATGGTTTACGTACACTTCGCCAGTCTTTATTGGTCAGTTGACCTTGGTCAGTGACTTTTATCGTAATGGAACTTTTATTTGTTATAACCTGCAATTTAATCGGTGCAACACCATATTTTATGGCATTTCGGATCAAATTATCGATACAGGTCCCCAGCCAATACACATTCAGTTTAGCTGCTATATCTTTGTTTATCTCGAGTTCAATCACTTCTTTGAACTCTTCTTCAGCTTTATATTGTAACCACTCTTCTACAGAAAGAACCCAATCTGTTGCAAGAGGTTTGTTATCGGACTGCAAATAATCTTTACTTGCTTCGGCTAATTGCCTCAAACGTCTTGAATCTTCACAAAGTCGCCTAAATTCATCATAAACAGAAGCGGGTAACTGTTCAAATTCTCGTCGAAAACCTTCAACCGTTAGTGACAAACTAGCAATAGGAGTGCGCAGCTCATGAGTTAGAATCTGTAGCACTAACATGCGACTTTTCATTTCTTGCCGTTTTGAATTCCAGCGATAAGCCGACCACCCCAAAACGAGCATAATATTGGCGATAACAAGCACCACCATGCTTATACGTAAAATGTTAGAGTGATCTTCTACATCCCAACAGATATTCCCTCTTTGCACAAAGCAGGTAGAACTTTGTGAGGACATGGCATAGCTAAGGCCGGCCTTACTAGCATTATTTAACCATATATCTTCATCGAAAATGTAATATTCATCACCTTTTCGCAGCCAGAGATCTTTGTTCTCTACAAACATGGTCGAGCCAGCAATAAGTGCGGTAATGGTCTCTTCATTCATGCTTTGCAAACGACCAAGTAGAGTGTCATGGCTAGCTTTTGGTCGTTCTTGAATATGCATATATTTCTGCAAATCGGCAGTACTATCAGGGTGTTTACCAATATAACGTGCTGCATAACTCCCCCCGCCAGGATGAATTAAAGCACTGCGGGCAAACCACCTTTGCGTCAATTTTGTGCCTTTGCAAAGCGCTCGAGTAAAAACTAAAGGTTCAGTAATCAATGGGCTAAGAGGTAATTTACCAGTACAACTTTGTGATAATTTATATAACAGTTGAATATCTTTTAATGGGTATTCAGCGGTTTGGGGCAGCATAGATTCTGGTGTTAAAAGGCGCGTCGGGTATTCTGCTTGCAAGATCCGAATGTCATAACTAACACTGGCAGAATCGTAGCCAAAAAGCGATACAAACAGGTCGATCCGTTCAGGCAACGAATCTGCATAAGTATAAATTGGCAACAGGGCGAAGATGCCCCATAAAAATTGATTGATCGCTTTAAACAAGTTGTATATTCATCAAATGGTTGAATGGTAAAATTGTAGGTCATTATCTGCTAGCAATACATTAGATATGTTATATCAATGTCAGTAATTATAATGGTTAAATAAAAGAAGCCAGCAATATGCTGGCTTCTTTTGCATCGTTAAAGATTACAACGCTTTAGATATCGCGTCTACGCTCTCTTTAGCATCACCAAAGAGCATGTGCGTATTCTCTTTAAAGAATAGTGGGTTTTGCACACCAGCATAGCCAGTGTTCATTGAACGTTTAAAGACAATGACGTTTTGTGCATTCCATACTTCTAATACTGGCATACCTGCGATAGGACTGTTTGGATCTTCTAACGCTGCAGGGTTAACTGTATCGTTTGCACCTATCACCAGTACCGTGTCGGTTTCGGCAAAGTCATCATTAATTTCATCCATTTCAAGAACGATATCATAAGGCACTTTTGCTTCAGCAAGTAACACGTTCATGTGGCCAGGTAAACGCCCCGCGACTGGGTGAATACCAAAACGAACTTTAATACCTTGAGCGCGAAGTTTTTCAGTAATTTCATGAACTGGATATTGTGCTTGAGCAACCGCCATGCCATACCCTGGAGTGATAATAACTGACTTAGAATTTTTGAGCATTTCAGCAACATCTTCCGCACTCGCTTCACGGTGTTCGCCGTATTCGACGTCAGCACTTACCACGACATCTTGACCAAAACCACCAGCAATAACGCTAATAAATGAGCGATTCATTGCTTTACACATAATGTAAGAAAGAATGGCACCAGACGAGCCAACCAACGCACCTGTTACGATCAATAGATCATTCGCTAACATAAAGCCTGCTGCTGCTGCTGCCCAACCAGAGTATGAGTTCAACATAGAAACCACAACTGGCATATCTGCGCCACCAATCGATGCAACTAAATGGTAACCAAAGGCAAAAGCAATCAAGGTCATTAGCAATAGTGCAAACATACTGCCGTCTTGCTTAACAAAGTAGACCATTAGCAACGCCGAAATAACGATGGCAGCTAAATTCAACTTATGTTTATGAGGTAAATTAAGTGAAGATGATGAAATGATTCCACGAAGTTTACCAAACGCAACAATTGAACCTGTAAAAGTTACTGCACCGATAAATACCCCGAGGAAAACTTCAACCAAGTGGATAACATGCTCAGCGTGATCAAGCACTACTGGCGCATCGATATAACTGTTGTAACCAACCAGTACTGCGGCCATACCGACAAAGCTATGTAATATGGCCACTAGCTCAGGCATTTCGGTCATTTCTACTTTCTTAGCGAAATGAATACCAATACCACCACCAATAACCATAGCAAGTATCACCCAAGCGAAACCTTCCGCTCCAGGGCTGAAGATAGTCGCAATTAGCGCGATCGCCATACCAGTAATACCATAGTAGTTACCAGCTCTTGCCGATTCCTGCTTGGATAAACCAGCTAAACTCATGATGAAAAATATAGCAGCAATAATATATGCGGCTTGTACTAATCCTGCAGACATATATTACTCCCTTAGTCTTTACGGAACATTTCAAGCATACGTTTGGTTACTGTAAAGCCACCAAAAATGTTAATACTTGCAATTAGAACGGCGATAAATGACAAGAAAGTAACAACGCCACTGCCCTGACCTATCTGTAACAATGCACCGACAACAATGATGCCTGAAATGGCATTGGTTACCGACATTAATGGCGTATGCAGAGAGTGAGTTACGTTCCATACCACATAATAACCGACAACACAGGCTAAGACGAAAACGGTAAAATGGCTTAGAAACGCAGCAGGCGCCACTGAAGCTATCCACGCAAACGCCCCAACCCCAGCCGCAAGCGCTACGACTTTCTTAAGTGGTGATGTTGGCTCTTCTTTTTTCGGTTCTGGTTTAACTGCAGCAGTTGGTTTTGCTTGAGGTTGTACAGAAACTTGAATAGGTGGCGCTGGCCAGGTAATTTCACCCTCTTTTACTACCGTAACACCACGAAGTACAACATCGTCAAAATCAATGTTGATGGTGCCATCTTTTTCTTTGCATAGTAGCTTGAGTAAGTTGACCAAGTTAGTGGAATAGAGCTGAGAAGACTGGGTTGGTAAGCGACCGACCATATCGGTATAACCAACAACTTTCACACCATTTGCCGTAGTAATCACTTGTTCTGCAACGGTGTATTCGCAGTTACCACCATTGGCTGCCGCAAGGTCAACAATAACGCTACCTGCTTTCATGCTATCAACCATTTCTTTGGTGATTAACTTAGGAGCTGGGCGACCAGGGATTAATGCGGTAGTAATGATGATGTCAACGTCTTTAGCTTGTGCTGCGTAAAGTTCTGCCGCTTTCTTATTGAACTCGTCAGACATTTCTTTCGCGTAGCCATCACCTGAGCCAGACGTTTCTTGGAAATCGACTTCCAAAAATTCAGCACCCATTGACTGCACTTGCTCTTTCACTTCTGGACGAACATCGAATGAACGGACAATAGCACCAAGACTACCAGCAGCCCCAATGGCAGCCAAACCAGCCACACCGGCACCCGCTACCAATACTTTTGCAGGTGGTACCTTACCAGCTGCCGTAATTTGACCTGTAAAGAAACGGCCAAATTCATGTGCAGCCTCTACCACTGCTCGGTAACCAGCAATGTTTGCCATTGATGATAGTGCGTCTAACGCCTGAGCCCTAGAGATACGTGGCACGGAGTCCATCGCAAGCACATTGATCTTCTTGCTGGATAATTGCTCCATCAATTCAGGGTGTTGCGCAGGCCAGATAAAACTGATCAAACTGGTCCCTTCTTTGAGTAATGCAATTTCATCAATGCCTTTCTCAGCATCAACAATAGGGGCATTTACTTTGAGAATAAGATCTGAATTCCAAACATCTTGTGCTGATACAATGCTTGCTCCTGCCGCTTCAAAAGCAGCGTCATCGAAACTGGCTAAAGCACCAGCTTGTGTTTCGATGGAGACATCAAACCCTAACTTTATTAACTGCGCTACCGAACTCGGCGAAGCAGCAACTCGCGTTTCACCCGCAAGTGTTTCTTTTGGTACACCAATTTGCATAGTTATTCCTTGACTATTGGCACAATGATTATTCTGTTTTTATCTAACCGCTCGCCTAACTGCAAGCTTTTTGTAATAAATAAACAAAGTGTTATTACATATAACTGTGAGAAACCACTGATTGTCGTAGTTAAGCTACCAAAAAACAATGGAACTTCAACAAAGCAGAGGTCAAACCACCTGTTACAAATTTCTATGAAAACAGTAGATTAGCCATGCTTCTCATAAATAAAGAGCCATAAGAATATCGACTTATAGCTCTAATGATTATGATTTTTATCAAATTGCGTACTGTTGATCGGAGATTTATACCCAAACTACTTGAGTTGCAGGTAAGCGGCAAGTGGTTGGTGTGAGCGAACGTAGCCAACACCGCTGCAACTTCAAATAGGAAGGGTATACCCGTTAAGAAAAAATTTTGTCACCCATTTGATCAATAAACATTTGTGATTTTTTCAACATTAGCTCATCAGCATCATTGCGATTAGAAAGTACATCTGAACGAATAAATCGGTGGCTATGCAATTCCCCGCAGATTTCTTTCTCAATTCTACCAGCTACACGATACTGCCCAGATTCTGCAATAGCCGCTTGATAAATTAAAAAACCTTTATATTCGATTGGCTCTGCCGCTGTTTCAACGGCTTGTTTTTTGGAACTACCAAATAAACGCGATAAAAAACCCACATCTACTCCTCTATCGTTTGTTCGATTCAATAAGTGGCTTCTCGAACCATTCTAATTCAATATCGTTATCAAATCTCAATTGACCTACAATAACGGGAATATCATCTTCACGATGTTGACGTCTGTCATTGATGATTAAGCTTTGCGCAGATTCAACAGCAATCCGAGCATTATCCTTAAGGGTGACTAACCTTTCTTCAGGCAGTGCGGATAAAAAATCAATATCGTGTCTTATATAAACTGGTCGTAATTGACCTAAGGCCAAGCATGCTAAGTCTGCTAATTGCTCATTGCTAAAATGTTCAATATAAAAGTCTTCCGCAAGCACTCTCCCTACTAGCGTTTCCATGTAGTTATGAACATCGACACTTATCTGCATCGTTACGCCCCTTAAATTTTTTTACTGGTTAAGTTTTGCCTTAATTGTTGTAGTACCAATAACTTAGTCTACGATGACTCTTTTATCCAACAGATCGTATATTTCAGCATGTAAAGTTTGCTCAGGCACTCGCTTTTATCACCTAAGTTTAGCAAAAAGCTTGGCAATTCATTAAATAAAAGTATGCTACTCACTTTGTTATCAGTTCTTATTCTGCCTTATAAGCTAGCATCGTATTATTAAATGTCATCGAGTTTAGTGTCATCTCATTGGTTTCGTTTTGGTTTCCCAATCGTTTTATTGACGATGGTCTCTTTGGGAATGGAAAATGTCATCCTTGTCACCCAGGCGAATAGCGGTTTTGCCGAAAACTTACCATACATATTATTTGCGGTAGCGATAGCATTAGGACATATATTTAAGCAAGGACGTTTAGCCATGGTTTCCATGGCGATGCTAGTGGGTTACGCAATCATACAGTGGCGTTTACAGATGCCATTATCTTCAGGAACCACGTTTCTTGAGCTATCACTGCTCAGTATTTTACTGCCGATATCATGCTTTATTCCACACGCGCTTGGCAGTAATGCGACCGTTTTAAGTAAAACATTCGGGCTATATATCGTAATATTGGCACTGTTTATCCTTTGGGTCAGTATCATCTTGCTTTACGTGAGTGATGGTGGATTTAAAAATTTCAGCGATGCCTTTCTTGTTGCGATACCACAAGTATCGAAGTTACCAATCCTATTGGTTTTATATCTTGCCGCTTTAATTGGAATTTCAGCAATTTTGGTGCTGACACGAAACCGTATTCTGGATGTAAGTATATACGCCAGTATTCTGCTTTGCGCGGTTACCTTCATCTTTTTTGACATCAACTATATATCAAGCACTTTATTTTCGCTGGCCGGTATCTTATTGATTTTATACCTTATTTCAGCCGGACATCAGATGGCGTTCATTGATCGCTTAACCAATATTCCAGGTCGGCATGCTTTGGATCTTGATTTGAAATATTTGGGACGTAAATACGCAATTGCGATGCTTGATGTTGATCACTTCAAACAGTTTAACGACCGTTATGGGCATGATACTGGCGATGATGTTTTAAAATTGGTTGCCAGTCGTCTATTGCTTGTACAGGGTAAAGCTCGTGTATACCGTTACGGTGGTGAAGAATTCACGGTCATCTTTAAAGGCAAAGATAGCCAACAAGCCTACGAATACTTAGAAGCGTTACGTCATGACATCGAACAATATCAAATGTCGATACGCGATACGGATGCCAGACCGAAAGATGATAAAACCGGTTTAAAAAGACGGGCGAAGAAAACCTCATCAAATATAGTCTCGATTACCATCAGTATTGGTGTGGCTGATAATCAGTCAGCGAACAAGCCAGAAGAAGTTATCAAAATGGCAGACAAAGTGCTCTATAAAGCGAAAAAAAATGGGCGTAATCGAACTGAAATGTAACAGTGTCACTTTTCAATAAACAATATCTCCAACATTCTATTTACCAAGCAAACACATAAAATGTGATATACAACCATGCGAGCATCACATTCACAGAAACTTCATTAGCTTGTCTATGACACTTTCGCTAATTTGTTTACGTTGCAATTGGTTAGCAACCTTCAAACTAAAGCAAGAGTAAGATTATGAGTGATAAAGTAAACGGAACGGTAAAGTGGTTCAATCAAGATAAAGGATTTGGTTTCATTACACCGGAGGATGGAGGCAAGGATGTATTCGTACATTTTTCCGCTATTGTTGGTGAAGGTCACCGCAACCTAACTGACGGTCAACGTGTAAGCTTTACAGTTACCGTTGGTCAAAAAGGACCACAAGCGGAAAACGTCAGTCCCGTTTAAGTTTCTAATATAAAGATAAGGGATCTAAGCATCTGCACTTAGATCCTTTTTAGTTTTAAGTATGTGCCTTAAACTTCCAACCGCTATTATTACTCCTTAACCGTGATATGTTGACGCGTATAACGATTTTTCTATAGTATCGACGATTACCCTACTCCCCGTATAAAACCATCGGCAATAGCTCAACACACCTATACGGTCAACGAACACACATTTGGTTTTTACCTAGCGATTTCGCTTTGTACAGCAAATTATCAGCTTCATTAATCATTTCCAACAATGTTTGGCCGGTATAACAACTGACCCCACCACTGATGGTGATCGTTACTTTACCGCTGTACATTGGCAAAGGGTGGTTTTCTATAACACTACGGTAGTGCTCAGCGATTGCTGCCATATTATCGACGCAATGACTTGCATCGGACAACTTAACCAGTATGAGAAACTCTTCCCCGCCCCAGCGTATGATGATATCTGAATCGTGTTTGTGCGTTTGAAATGTGCTTGCTATATGACGTAGTGCCTCGTCACCGCTTAAATGACCGAAGGTGTCGTTTATGCGTTTGAAATGGTCAACGTCGATCATAATTATCGCAACTTGCTGATCTTCTTCGATTTGGGAGAGCAGTTTTTCCGCTACAGCGTAACCTTGGCAACGGTTATAAAGACCCGTTAATTCATCATAAGCTGCTTTATTAAGCAGCTTTTCTTCGAGTGCTTTTTGCTCGGTAATGTCAAATATCACCCCAATAAGCCCGGCAACATTCCCTTGTCCATCATTAAAGCTGGTCTTGTGAAATTTAACAAAAATATCGTTACCTTCAAAAGTGCGAATCTTTTTCTCATAAACTTGTATACCAGGGTGGTTGAACAATTCGATATCCGCTTTTTGGTAAACATCAGCCAAATCTTTATCAAAAAGCTCATAAACATTGCGCCCCACCAACTGCTGCCTTTCGATTTTAATAAATTCTTCAAAGGCGCGATTACACCCTAAATAGACGCCGTGAGTATCTTTGTAAAAGATGGGAACCGGCAAAACATCAATGGTTAGCTGCAATAGCTCATTCTCTCCTGAAAAGAAATGTAACAGGTCTGCTCCATCTATCGAAGAAATTAGCGGCATATATACAGTCCCTAATTGGATTTTGCTATGTATCTATTATAGGGATGGTTTTATCAGTTAGCCTAATGTTGATTTAAAATCTCCTAAACAGGTTTAAATATTTTACAAGCAGCTTTTCCTCTATTACTGAATAAATACAGTACTGAGATTTCACTTTGCTTGACAATAACTGCCGTTTCTTTTGTTATATGACAACAACTTGAAGTTGCGCTGTAGCTGTACGACAAGTAAGCTCACCATCATTATCACTGATAAAGCGTGTGATTGAGGTGAGCAACGTAGCCAACCGCAGCAGCTTCAAGTAGCAAAGGAATAACGACTTCTGGTGATAAAACATTCACTATTCAATGGCTCAAGGACGATACATGAAAGACGAAACACTCTCGATACATTTTGGTTATGAAACCGATCCAACCACTAAGTCAGTCGCAACGCCAATCTACCAAACTGTTGCCTATGAGTTTGATAATGCACAGCATGGCGCTGATTTATTTAACCTTGCCGTCCCTGGTAATATTTACACGCGGATCATGAACCCAACCAATGATGTGTTGGAAAAACGTATGGCGGCATTAGAAGGTGGTATTGCAGGCCTAGCCGTCAGTGCGGGTAGTGCAGCGATAAATTATGCCATTTTAACGTTGGCGCAAGCTGGCGATAATATTGTATCGACTCCGCAATTATATGGTGGCACGTATACCCTATTTGCTCACATGCTACCAAACCAAGGCATAGAAGTGCGTTTCGCCAAAGACGATCAGCCAGAGAGTTTAGCTGCACTGATTGATGAAAATACTAAAGCCGTTTATTGCGAAAGTATCGGTAACCCTGCGGGTAATATCATTGATTTAGAGCGTGTTGCAGAACTTGCTCACGTGCAAGGCGTGCCAGTGATTGTTGATAACACCGTAGCAACTCCAGCCTTATGCAAGCCGATTTCATTTGGTGCAGACATCGTGGTGCACTCTTTAACCAAGTATGTCGGTGGGCATGGTACTACGCTCGGTGGCATGATTATCGATTCAGGTAAATTTCCTTGGGTGCAGCATAAAGATCGTTTCCCTGTGTTTAATCAACCCGAACCTTCTTACCATGGCGTGGTTTATACCGAAGCTTTTGGCGACGCGGCTTTTATTGGGCGAGCACGCACCGTTCCTTTAAGAAATACTGGCGCAACCTTGTCACCAATGAATGCTTTTATGTTGATGCAAGGGTTAGAAACCCTATCACTTCGCATGGAACGACACACAGAAAATGCACTGAAAGTAGCCCAATTTCTTGAGCAACATGACAAAGTTAGCTGGGTTAACTACGCCGCTCTTCCACAGTCAGAACACTATGCTCTTGCGCAAAAGTATATGGAAGGTAAGCCTTCGGCCATCCTCTCATTTGGTTTAAAAGCGGGCTATGATGCTGGCGTTCGTTTTTATGATGCATTGCAGATATTTAAACGCCTGGTCAATATTGGCGATGCTAAATCTCTCGCTTGTCACCCTGCATCAACCACACACCGACAGCTCAATGAGCAAGAACAAAAACAAGCTGGTGTGTCACCAGAGATGATTCGACTTTCTGTGGGGATTGAGCATATTGATGACATTCTTGCCGATTTAGAGCAAGCGCTTAACGCATAGCCTTATTCCCAGTAATAACGAGCCAGCCGATACGCTGGCTTTTTTATGGTTCATCGCGGCTTTCCGGGGAAAGCCGCTTTTATCTTCAAGAAGAAGTAGTCTGTATCTCGATACCCATAACCCATTCGCTTGATTAGCTTTATCTTGTTGTTCATCCCTTCCAGTGTGCAGGT
>NZ_CAWPQZ010000037.1:0-36930 GCF_963889785.1 Vibrio sp. S12_S33
ACTTAGTTACCCAAACTACGTGATACTTCGTGTAATAGACACTATGGGACGAGGTGTAATATTGCATTTATCCATCGTACCGTCTCCAAAGGCATTCATCCACGGGTAAACCCGTGGTTTTCTGTATTCACAGAATAAACAAATGCCCTCATATCGAGGGCATTTTTGTATTTTAACCGACCATTTTAGATTTTAGGTGTTTCGGTTTGCACACCAAAGTTTTGACCGCGATGACGCAGTAAATGATCCATTAAAACGATGGCAAGCATTGCTTCAGCAATCGGCACCGCTCGGATCCCAACACACGGATCATGGCGGCCTTTGGTAATCAGTTGCGTCGACTCTCCAGCGCGGGTAATAGTATCACCTGGTACGGTAATGCTTGAGGTTGGTTTGAGTGCAATATTAGCCACAATATCTTGACCAGTCGAAATACCGCCCAAAATACCACCAGCGTGGTTACTCGCAAAACCTTGCGGAGTCAGAGGGTCACGATGTTGGCTGCCTTTTTGCTGCACAACGTCAAAACCATCACCAATTTCTACCCCTTTCACCGCATTAATACTCATTAATGCATGAGCAATATCTGCATCTAGGCGATCAAATACTGGCTCGCCAAGACCAACAGGCACATTCGTTGCGACAACTTGCAGCTTAGCACCAATAGAATCCCCTTCTTTTTTCAAGTCACGGATAAGTTGGTCAAAGGCATCGACTTTGTCGATATCAGGACAGAAAAAAGCGTTATTTTCGATTTCATCCCAATCGACTTTATCAATCGATACGTCACCCATCTGTGACAGATAGGCACGGACTTCAACACCGAATTGTTGTTTAAGATATTTTTTAGCAATAGCCCCTGCCGCAACACGCATGGCCGTTTCACGCGCAGAAGATCGACCACCTCCACGATAATCACGGATACCATATTTCTGATGGTAGGTGTAATCGGCATGGCCTGGACGAAATTTATCTTTAATTTCAGAGTAATCTTTTGAACGTTGGTCTGTATTTTCAATCAACAGACCAATCGATGTACCTGTGGTTTTACCCTCAAATACACCCGAGAGAATTTTGACTTCATCAGGTTCACGACGTTGCGTGGTATAACGAGATGTGCCCGGACGGCGACGATCTAGGTCTTTCTGTAAGTCAGCTTCTGTAATTTCCAATCCTGGAGGGCATCCGTCGACGATACATCCTAGTGCGATACCGTGACTTTCTCCGAATGTCATCACTCGAAAATGTTGTCCGATACTGTTTCCTGCCATTACTTCCTCAATATTGATACCTCTCATACCTAGCCTAAGGCTGGGTGAGCAGCACCGATTCATTCAATTGTTCGTGTTTTCATAGTCGCTTTATTACGAAATGATGTAAAGCCCCAAAATAAGCCAATTGCATTTTCAGGCCATAAAAAACGCCAGCATGTCAGCTGGCGTTCTATTTAAAGCATTGAGCGCTATTTAATCGATGTACAACGAGAATTCGTCAGCACAATCGAGCAACTGCTGACGAGTCAGCATAAATACGCCATGACCACCGTTGGCAAACTCGATCCAAGTAAATGGAATATTTGGATATTGTTCCATCATATGGACCATCGAATTGCCCACTTCACAGATCAAAATACCGTCATCTGTCAGGTAATCCGGTGCATTTGCTAAAATACGACGAACTAATTTTAAACCGTCAGTACCCGCCGCCAAACCAAGTTCAGGCTCATGGGTGAACTCTTTCGGTAAGTTGCTCATATCTTCTTGGTCCACATAAGGTGGATTGGATACGATCAAGTTATATTTTTCTTTAGGTAGATCACGCAATAAATCAGAACGAATTGGGAATACTTGCTGCTCCATTCCGTGATCCTGAATATTTTGCTCAGCAACTTGCAGCGCATCGACTGAGATATCAACCGCATCCACTTCAGCTTCCGGGAAAGCATGAGCACAAGCAATCGCAATACAGCCACTGCCCGTACACAAGTCCATAATGCGCACAGGCTCTTCGATCAACCAAGGTTGAAATTGTGCTTCGATAAGCTCGCCAATTGGTGAACGTGGTACTAATACGCGCTCATCAACATAAAACTCTAACCCACAGAACCACGCTTTATTGGTTAAGTAAGCAGTTGGTGTACGTTCATTAATACGCTTGATTACACGTTCAACGATGCGCAGACGTTCACTACTGGTTAAGCGAGAATTCAATACGTGGGGAGGAACATCAATCGGAAGATAGAGCGTTGGCAAGATTAACTGCACCGCTTCATCCCACGCGTTATCTGTGCCATGACCATAAAATAAGTTGGCAGCGTTAAAGCGACTCACAGTCCAGCGAATCATATCTTGAAGCGTGTGAAGTTCAGAAACCGCCTCATCTACAAAAATCTTATCCAAAATTGCCTCCAAAAAGCGCTACAATACTGCCAATTTCGATCAGTTAGAAAATGACCAGACCCAATGAGCAAAAAAGACACCGAACACGATGACGATTTCGACTTGTTCCGGGATGCAGTACAGGGCGTCAAAAAGTTGCGACAGGATACCATAATCCAGCAGCCAAACAGAAACCTCAAACAAAAAGAAATCCGCCGTGTAGCGCGTGAAGCCAGCGATACAGAATTTTATTTCTCTGATGAGTTTATGCCTTTACTCAGTGAAGACGGACCTACACGTTATGCACGTGATGATGTGTCTAAATACGAGGTGAAGCGATTAAGGCGTGGTGTGTATGTACCAGATGTTTTCTTAGACATGCATGGCATGACACAGCAAGAAGCAAAACGAGAACTTGGCGCTATGATTGCCTACTGTGTAAAAGAAAATGTCCACTGTGCTTGTGTTCAACACGGCATTGGTAAGCATATCCTTAAGCAAAAAGTGCCGCTTTGGCTAGCTCAGCACCCTGACGTGATGGCTTTCCATCAAGCGCCCCTAGAGTTTGGTGGTGGTGGTGCGGTACTCGTTTTACTATCCATACCGGACAAATAACGTCATCATCCCTAAAAATGCCACATCATAGTATGTGGCGTATATATCTATAGATAAATACGCCAGTGTGGTAATTTCTCAAATGTTTATCAAATTAAAATTAATGGCGTAAATCTGGGGGAATGGGCATGTTTTGCTCTTCCAGTTTAGGCCTTTGCCCACCGCGCTTACGGTACTGTTTAAGCTGAAAAACATAAGCCAGCACTTGAGCTACAGCAACGAACAACCCATCGGGGATCTCTTGCTCTAACTCAGTGGTGTGATACAACGCCCGAGCCAGTGGTGGCGCAGGGATGATGTAAATATCATGCTCACGTGCCACTTCGCGAATTTTCATTGCCATGTGATCAACACCCTTGGCTACTACGATAGGTGCTTTGTCTTTATCTTGTTTATAGCGCAAAGCCACCGAAAAGTGCTCTGGGTTGGTGATAATAACATCGGCTTGTGGAACATCAGCCATCATGCGGCGCTGTGCTGCCTCGCGTTGCAGCATTCGAATACGCCCCTTAACTTCTGGTTTACCTTCGGTATCTTTGTATTCGTCTTTAACTTCTTGCTTCGTCATTTTCAACTGATCAGCATGCTGCCAAATCTGAAATGGAATATCTATTGCCACCACCACCAGTAGTGAACAACTGATAAGCAGCACAAAGTTGAGTAAAATATCCAACGCATGGAAAATATTTTGTGGGTAAACATCTTTGCTCAATTGGAATAAATCTTCTTTAGAAGCCTCAATTAAATAAAACGCCACCCCAGAAACGAGCAAGACTTTAAGGATGGACTTAAACAGTTCAACCCAACTTTGCAGACCAAACATTCTTTTAATGCCACTCAAGGGGTTCATTTTTGACGGCTTAGGCATTGCCGCTTCGGCCGAGAAATTAATGCCACCCACTCCAGCAGCGCCAATTAATGCGGCAATAAAAAGCATCACTAAGATCAAAATTAAGGGCAATAACAACGAGGAGAGTGAGCCGAGCGCAATGTCAAATAGTTTGCCAGTATCAAATACCTCTTCGCGACTCAAACTAAAAATACGCCCCATTGACGAATACAACGCTCTCGCCAGTGATTCTCCAAACCACATTAACGATATCGCCCCCATCACCAATACTGATACAGAGGCTAATTCTTTAGACCTTGCAACCTGCCCTTTCTTTCGCGCCTCGTCCAACCGTTTGGGCGTGGCGTCTTCGGTACGTTCTTGACCGTCTGACTCTGCCAAATGCGCCTCCTAACAGTTCATACGAATAAGGCGGCAAACTTGCTGCTCACCTTCTAACCAGAATAGTTCATAATGGCTATACAGGCCGCCCAAAATATACCAACACAGCAATAAACCGACCAACAAGGCAAACGCAAAACCGAGCGAGAATATATTCAGTTGAGGTGCCGCACGAGTCATCACCCCGAAGGATAAGTTGACCGTCAATAACGCAATAATACCTGACAACGACATACTCAAAGCCACTTTAAACATCGTGCCTAACCATAACGCTATTTCTCGAAAATCAACCGTAGTCAATGAACCACTACCGATCGGCAATGTTTTAAAGCTAAAGACCAATAGCTGAATCATCTTCAAATGGCCATCGGTGGCCAAAAAGAACATGGTAGCCAAAAACATAAACAATTGGCCAAGCAGTGGCGTATTTTGACCATTGGCAGGGTCAACCATCGAAGCGAAACCTAAGCTCGCCTGCATACCCAATATTTGACCAAGCATGACGAAGGTTTGAATGAGAAATTGTGTGACCATCCCCATCGCCACACCAATAATGATTTGCTCGAGAGTAGTAAGAAAACCTTGAAATGAAAGCAGTTGAATGTTTTCAGGAACAGCCGGAATCGCGGGCATAACCGCGAAAGTGATTGCCAACCCCAAATATAAGCGAATACGAGTTGAAACAAAACGTGCCCCAGTCACCGTCATTACCATTAACATGGCCGAAATACGGGTGTATGGCCAAAAATAATTAGCAATCCATTCTAAAATGACGCTTGTTGGATATTCCATTCAAGCTCCTAGTACAGTACCTGTGGTAGCCGTTCAATAATGGAAAAAAAGAATTCCATCAGCATTTGTGTCATCCAGTGTGCGAAAAGCATTAGGGCTAGCAACGTCACAATTAAACGCGGTAGAAAACTCAACGTTTGTTCGTTGATTGAAGTGGCTGCCTGAAAAATAGCAACCACTAAACCTATCAACAAACTTGGAATGATGATGGCGCATACCATGATAAGCACCATCCACAATGCAGATCTGAACAGTTCGACAAATATTTCAGGAGTCATACGTCCTCCCGCTACAAAGCAAAACTGCCGGCAAGGGTGGAAAGAATGAGATTCCATCCATCCACCAGCACAAACAGCATCAGTTTAAAAGGTAGAGAAACAATCATCGGCGAGAGCATCATCATACCCATTGCCATCAGCACAGATGCCACTACTAAGTCGATGATCAAAAATGGTAAAAATAGCATAAAACCAATTTGGAACGCGGTTTTCAGCTCAGAAGTGATAAAAGCGGGGATCAGCACCGCCATCGATACATCTTCAGGATTATTAGCTTGAGAGCCTGAGATTTCGACAAAGGTTTCTAAGTCTTTAACCCGTGTTTGTTTAAGCATAAAGGCTTTAATTGGCCCTTGCGCCGTATCAAACGCTTGCCGCGCTGTTATCTGCTCGTTGAGATAGGGCTGTACCGCTTGTTCGTTTATCTGATTAATCACCGGAGACATAATAAAAAAGGTTAAGAAAATGGCAATGCCGATGATCACTTGGTTAGATGGCGTTTGTTGCAAACCCATCGCTTGGCGTAAAATCGACATCACGATCACGATGCGCGTAAAGGATGTCATCAAAATGACCATGGCAGGCAAAAAGCCCAGCATGGTCATCAACGCTAATATCTGTAGGTTAATCGAATAATCTTCGCCACCACTGGCGTTGGTGGTCACAGTGAATGCGGGGATTCCACCGCCACCACTAAAACTAGATGCGGTAGTTTGAGAAGCGCCGCTGTCTCGGCTCATCGCGGTGACTGTCATACTCTCAGCACCAGCAGCCGTATTTGGAATTGGCGTTGCTAGCTCCTGCTGTGAAAATGCGATTGGAGCAAACAGCAATGTCATCATCAAAATAAACAGATGCATCGGATGAGAAGATAAACCTGAAAAGGTTATGCGACTATTTCTTATCATTTTTATTCAATAGCTGAGTCAGTTGACTGGCAAAAGGACTGGCCTCCAGCTCCTCCTGTTTCAGTGGAGTATCTAATTTCGCGATCAGTTGAATGGTCTGCGTCGTGACACCGACTAAGAATTGTTCTTCACCAGCTTGGACAATAACGATACGCTCTTTGGTGCCAAGCGGAAGCTGGCGCACAATGCTCAGTCCTTTTTGGTTGCCAAAAGTAGGAACCCGCATGCGTTTTAACACCCAAGCTAAAAAGAAGATTAAGGCGATAACGAACAAAAGCGACCCTAAGGTGGTCGCTAAATCTAATTGCTCACTAGCAGCGGCCATCGCTTGGCCAGAGAACAGTAATAAACTGGTAAGTTTCTTCATCAGAACACTTCTTTGTCGATGAACAGCATAGGTTTAACGCAACTTTTTAATACGCTCAGTTTGGCTGATCACATCCGTTAAACGAATACCAAATTTATCGTTCACGACCACCACTTCTCCGTGCGCAATCAAGGTACCGTTAACCATCACATCTAATGACTCACCGGCAATTCGATCAAGTTCAACAACAGAGCCTTGGTTCAATTGCAGTAAGTTACGGATACTGATTTTCGAACGCCCGACCTCCATCGAAATGGTCACGGGAATATCCATGATAGTGTCTAGTTTACGGCGCTCATCTTCTGTGATCGGTGGCGACGTGTCTTTGAGTTCATCAAGGGGCGCGGCAAGTATTTCATCAACATCAATATTCGGTGCAGACGGGTCTTCACCAAGGGCTGCAGCCCATTCATCCGCCAGTTTTTGGTCGTCACTTGGTTCCATCTTCGTTACCTATTTTATAATTCTTCGTTGTCTTGTTCGCCATCATCATCTTCAAATTCAGACATGATGTCTTTACCTAAAAAGGCAAGGTCGGTTTTCACTACATCAGGACGTTTAATTTTCTCTGATACTTGGACCGCCATTTTCTCCCCAGAACGCCCCATCTTCACGCGGTAAGTAGGAAGTTCTTCCACAAACATAGTGGCATGTTTAGGCATTTTAATCGGTATGATATCGCCCACTTGTAGATCCATGAGATCTCGCAATGAGATGTCTTGTTCTAACAAGTTCACTCTGAAATTAACCGGAACATCCATAATTTCTTCGCGCAAAGCTGAACTCCAGCGAACATCCGTTTCCATTTTATCGGACTGAACACCAGCATCGAGCAATTCGCGAATAGGCTCTACCATTGAATATGGCATAACCACGTGGAAATCGCCGCCTCCCCCATCAACTTCAATATGGAATGAGCTAACGACGATGACTTCTGTTGGGCTCACAATGTTCGCCATGCTTGGGTTCACTTCAGAGTCTAAGTATTCAAACTCAACACCCATTACAGGCGACCACGCTTCTTTGTAATCACCGAATACAATTTTCAACAGCAGTTGGATAACACGGCGTTCTGTTGGTGTAAATTCACGCCCTTCAATACGAGCGTGGAAACGCCCATCACCACCAAAGAAGTTCTCCACCAAGATAAACACTAAACGTGCTTCCATTGTGACCAATGCCGTTCCTTTAAGAGGACGAAAACGCACCATATTCAAGCTGGTTGGTACATAAAGAGTATTTTGGTATTCACCAAATTTCATCATCTGTACGCCGTTGATTGATACTTCGGCTGTTTTACGCAGCATGTTGAATAAACTAATACGCATGTGACGCGCGAAACGCTCATTGATCAGCTCTAGCGTCGGCATTCGCCCACGAACGATACGGTCCTGAGAAGAGAAGTCAAAATTGATCGCACTGTTTTCTGAGGGATCTAATTCATCTTCAACTTCATCAACCGTATCTACGCCATGCAGTAGCGCATCAATTTCGTCTTGGCTTAATAAGTCAGTCACGCTTCACCTATTGAATTACAAAATCGGTAAATAACACTTTTTCGATAACAGGCTGTCCAACCGCTTTCGTCAACGCCGATTTAATATCATCAGTTGCTTTATCTCTAAGTTCAACCCGACCAGTTGCACTGCGAAGCTGGTCAACCGTAGCGGAAGCAAACGTTGCTAACAGTGAACTCTCAACCAATGGTGAATGATAACGAGCTAGGTTTTCGTTTTCTGATCCTCTGACCATCAGTTGTACTTTAATTTGAACTAAGCGGTCTCTTTTATCGCCAGTAACATTAAACACGAACGGTTGAGGAATATTAACATAGGCCACAGGATCGGCCGGTAAAACCACTTGCGTCGATGCATCTTCACTACTTGTAGCACCGTCATCACTTCCTATTAAAAAGAAAGCCGCTCCACCACCACCTAACAATAATACAACGACCGCAATAATGATAATGAGCAGCTTTTTCTTCCCTTTAGGAGCATTCGTTTGTACCTCTTCATCAGCCATAATATTCTCTATGTCGTTATTTTTAATTTAGTTTAAGCGTAATAACTGATTCCATCACGCTTTGATGCGACATTCAAATCAAGTTTGACGTCCGTATCAAGGTTTTCTTCACCCAAATAGCTTTCATTGCGTGATAATTGACTAGGCTGGCCATCGCCACTTGATGCATAGCGTGACTGCTGCTGTCCAGCATTTTGCTGTTGTACCGAAGTATCACCCAATTGCACTCCTTGTTGAGCAAGCATTTCTCGCAGTCGCGGCATAGATTGTTCTATCGCATCACGAGCTTGATGATTAGCGACAGTAAAGTGCACAGTTGCACCATCGCCATTCATATTCATGCGAATTTGCAAACGGCCTAGCTCAGGTGGATCAAGACGAATATCAACATGCTTTAAATTTTTCGACATCATCATTTGCACACGCTCTGCCATTTGATCACTCGCCATCTCTTTATTGAGATGCAAAGGAGGTTGAAGCGCTGCTTGCTGCAAGTTCTCAGCACGATGTTGCGCTGACGTGATACCTTGCTGGCCTGCTGCAGTCGATATTTGATGAGCAAGCGAGCTATCTTTGTGCTCTTGCGCTGCTCCACTGTCGCCAAGCCCCGCAAGCGCTTTTGCACCTAACGCCGCCTTCAATGCAGCCTGACTTATAGGTTGCTCAGGGGTGATTGCTGTCTGCATAGGCATCGTGTTGATCATTTGCTGCACCTGCGCGTTAGTGACATCACTTCCTGCAGCCGAAAATGCTGAGTTCGCCAATGCGGTTTTATCAGCCGCAACTGACGCTTGCATTGTTTGTGACTGCTGCTGAACTAAGGCTTGATGAACCGAATTCGCCACTGGAGTCGCCTGACTTTTGCCTTTTAATGTAGCAGCACTATCGTTACCATCGAGTGGGATAACTTGTCCTTCTATCGCCGCTGCGCCAGCCCAAGGAATGGCTGCCGCCAGTACGGCATCACTTGCAATAACCGTTTCGCCTTGTACTTCTAAGACATTAGTAGGAGTCACTGCTAATTGAGGTTGAACCACTTGGTGAGTATCGACTGTAGAGGCGGCTATCAATGCCTGCGCACCAATAGCATGTTGCTCTGAAGCTTCATAGCTTTGCTCTTCCTCTTCACCCCTCGCAGTCAAAGGTACCCGCTGTGATAATTCTTGTTCTGTCAGCGCGAGTTCAGAGGTTGGCTGTTGAATGAATTTTTGGACTGACGCTGGAATGTCTGCTTTAGGCTCACCCGGTTGGAGCTGAAGATTATCAGCCTGGCTGAGCTGAGTATCATTTATCGCGCTTTTAGCATGCATATTTTCATTGAGTGGAGAGGATGGAATAACTGCCACCATTTTAGGGTCGATACTATCGGCTCTTTGGATTTCAGCCCCCTCAAGAGATTGACTTTTTTCTTGTGGCAAAGTTTTGCCGTTCGCATCAGTAAGAGCTTGATTTGCACTATTGAGGCGACCTAAAATTTCATTACCATCACTCATCACTTGTGCTGTTTTTTGTTGTATTGCAACGTCATCAGACTCTGATGACAATTTTGATTTGGAGTGTTTATCTGCTCCGAGTGAAATTTCAGCCTCTTCACTTAGCTCTTCACCATCAAGTTTTTGAGCTAATAAAGCATCGCTACTTTTATCTGCCGCTTGTTCTACATTTGCATTCTTTGAATCTAGCGGGGCAACTTCTGCCTCGTCTTCAGTATCAATGGCAGCTTTCACCTCAGCGGGGATGCTCGCTTTAACTTCAGTAGATTTAGCCTCTGCCGCTTCTTTTGCATCGGAACCCGTAATGATCGCAGTAAGCTTTTCGAAAAAACCTTTCGATTCAGAGCTTTCACTAGCAGAATCCGTACTTACTTTGCTGACACTGGCTATTTTTGATGTATCGGATGGTGTTGTAATATTTACATTCATATCCATGATGCTCGCACTAGAAACAGAGAATGAAGTGAATCAATGAGAGGTTGATAACGAACCTCTCAGTCATTTTTCACCGATAGTGGAGTAAAATAAAGCAAGAAATGCGCCAATGTAAAAATGAATGAGGCAGCTTTAAAATGGGTTGTTGTTAGAACGCTTACGGCTAAACAATAATGTTGAAAATTCATCCATTTGTTTCTGCTCACGCTTTTCCTGCAAACGTTGTGCTTCAGTCTGCTTTTTATCTATCAGCCATTCGTAAGAGCGTCGTTGCTTTCTCACTTCCAACCAATGATCTTGGCAGTTCTCAACTTGTGTTTTGAAGTGCTGTTCCGCATCTCTTTGCTTAGATAATGTTTCATCTAACTGAGTAAGAAACCGATTCAAATGACCATATTCACTTGCGCTAAGTCCAGACATACCACGATCAACTAACTGCTGGCAATAATCGAGGCGATACTGCTCAATCTGCGATAGTTGTTTGTAGTAACTATCCAATTCACTGCGCGATTTACTAAGCGCCATGGCCGCTTTTTCTTCTTTGTCTTTCGCTTGTTCTAACAAAAATTCTAATGCGTTATCCATTCACTATTACCCAACCTGCAATACGTGCTTAAGCATATTGATGCACATATCATAGGGCACTGAATCCTTCATACCTTGCTGTAAATATTCATCAAGTTTGGGTTTGAGAGTGAAAGCGCCATCAATAGCAGGATCGGTCCCTGGTTTGTAAGCTCCAATCGAAACCAAGTCTTGATTTTTACGACAAATAGAGAGTATTTGACGCACAGCTTTAGACATTAGCATGTGCTCGTCAGTTGTAATCTGTGGCATAACACGGCTAACTGATTTTTCAACATCAATGGCAGGGTAATGCCCAGCATCAGCCATCTCACGCGACAAGACGATATGACCATCGAGAATCGCACGAGAGGCATCGGCTATCGGATCTTGTAAATCATCACCTTCGGTTAAAACAGTGAAAAATGCGGTAATGGAACCTTGTGTAGGCCCACCATTACCAGCACGCTCAACAAGCGCGGGTAGTTTCGCAAACACAGAAGGCGGATAACCTTTAGTTGCAGGTGGTTCACCTACCGATAAGGCAATTTCACGCTGCGCTTGCGCGAAACGAGTTAGTGAGTCCATTAGCAGTAAAACATCTAAACCTTGGTCACGAAAATATTCGGCAATAGCCAGGGCTGTTTGACAACCTTTAAGTCGCATTAACGGCGATGAGTCAGCAGGCGCTGCAACTACTACAGAGCGTTGACGACCATCAAGACCTAAAATCTCTTCGATAAATTCTTTAACTTCTCGACCACGCTCACCAATCAAACCGACAACGACCACTTGCGCAGTAGTGCCTCGCGTCATCATGCCCAAAGTAACCGATTTACCGACACCAGAACCGGCAAACAGACCAATACGCTGCCCCTTACCAACTGTTAGTAAACCATTAATCGCTTTAAGTCCCACATCAAGTGGCTCTGTGATCGGCTTACGCATTAGCGGGTTAATGGGTTCAGCATTAAATGAGGCGCGCTTTTCGGTATAGATAGGGCCAAGGCCATCAAGAGGATTACCCACGCCATCAATCACACGACCGAGTAATTCCATTCCAACAGGCAAACCCGTATCACCAGTAAGCGGTGTTACTTTAGCACCCGGTAAAACACCGGTGATCTGCTCGCTTGGCATCAAGTATAGATTGTCTCCAGAAAAGCCAACCACTTCAGCTTCCATTTCACCAGACATCGTTTCAACCGCACACAAGCTACCAATCGGTGCTTTACACCCTGTGGCTTCAAGCGTTAACCCAACGACACGCACTAATTTTCCAGACGCAATCGGCCTACAGGTTAACCCTTCAGTCTTGTATTGACTGAGACGTTCAGCAAGCGCTAACACTAGTGTTCACCTTGTTGATGACGATTGGTGCCACAGAAACTTTTCAGTACACTGCGAATGCGATCTTCCATTCGGTAGTTGACGCTCGACTCACCCGCTTCAATTTGCACATCGGCACGATTCAATGCAGGTTCACCGACCAGCGTCCAATTGCGAAAATCAAGTTCTTTCTCACCATAAGCCGAACGAATGATTTCAACGTCTTCAGGGTGCAGCTTTAAGGTAATAGCATGGCCTGAAACAGGGAGTGCTTCAACGGAAGATTTCACCGTATCAAGAATGACTTGAGGATTAGTTTGGACTTCAACATGGACGACCTCTTTAACTAACGTCAATACCATATCAACCAACTGTTTTTCGACTTGGGCGTTCATCAATTCAAGAGGTTGAGCAAATTGATTTGCTAAGCCAACAAATACTTCAACTTGTTGTTCAATAAAGGATTGCCCTTCAGCAATCCCTTCTTCCTTGCCTTGCGCTAGTCCTTCTTCATGCCCAGCCGCTAACCCTTCTTCTTTTCCTTTTTCGTAACCTTGCTTAAAACCCGCTTCCTGACCTTGATGTAGACCATCTTGATAAGCACCTCGCTTGATCTGTTCGATCTCTTCTTCGGTCAGTTGTAATGGTTCTTCTACTTCAGGTTCGTCAAAGCTAGGCATCCAACCTGGGTCATAGTTCAGTGCGGTTTCTTTGGCTTTTTTATTCGCCTCAGCACCGTAGTCTGGCAGCCCCCATTTTTTGGGTTGCTCTACATTAGCGTCTGTATCTAAACGTAAAAATCCGCGCTTTCTTTCTCCAGACATCATGCTACCTATTATTCAGTAAAGGATGGATTATAAGAATTCGTCAGCACCACCAGACAACATAATTTCACCGTTGTCAGCCATACGACGAGCAATGGCCAGAATTTCTTTCTGTGCGGTTTCAACATCAGAAACTTTGATTGGCGGCATGGCTTCAATGTCATCTTTCATCATATCAGCAGCACGCTTCGACATGTTTTTGAAGACTTTTTCACGTAGTGCATCGTCAGCACCTTTAAGTGCTTTCTGTAGGATATCTTGTGGGACATCACGCAGCAATTTCTGAATACCTTGGTCATCCACTTCAACCAAGTTCTCAAACACAAACATGAGGTCTTCAATTTGAGTAGCCATATCTTCGTCTTGCTCACGCATTTGATCCATGAGAATACCTTCAATATTGTTATCAAGGTAGTTCATGATGTCAGCAGCAGCTTTCAAGCCACCAATTTTCGCCGCTTGGGCACCAGCTTGACCTGCAAACTGTTTCTCCATAATCTCGTTCAATTCAGCCAGTGCCGATGGTTGAACCTCTTCAAGGTTGGCGATACGCATCAAGAGATCCAAACGGTCTCGCTCTGCAAACTGTGCCAAGATCTCTGCGGATTGATCAGGCTCTAAGTAAGATAATACAATGGTCTGAATTTGCGGGTGCTCGTTGACAATAATGCTCGCCACTTGGCGTGGGTCCATCCATTTCAAAGAGTCTAAGCCTTTCGATCCAGTTCCTAATAGAATTTGGTCAACAAGGTTATTGGCTTTATCAGCACCTAGCGCAGCGACAAGCGCATTACGCATAAAGTCTTCGCTACCCATACCGATGTTGGTGTATTTTTGGATGTCTTCAAGGAAAGCACGATGAACCGCACCGACCTTCTCTTGGCTAAGCTCCTTAGCTTTAGCCATGGCACTACCCACACGTTGAACCTGTTTTGGCTCAAGATGGCGAATGATTCCCGCCGCATCTTCTTCGTTTAAACTCAACAGCAAAATAGCCGCTTTTTCATCACCGGAAATCGCTGAAATATCAACGGTCGATTCTGTCACTTCTCCACCACTTTGGTCTTTAGCTATGATTTCGTTAGGCATTTTGCATCCAATTCTTCACTACTTGAGCCGCAAGTTCCGGTTCATTCGCTACAAGAGCACGCACCGCTTTCAGCACGTCTTCATCTTTATGTAAGTTTGGTAAATCAATCCCTGAACCAAACTCGAATAGATCGCCGCCATCAATATCGCTACCAATAAGGCTTGTCTCGCCGTTGGCACCAATTGGTAAGCCATCAGGCCCATACATTGGGTCATCATCATCCGCAGCAGGATTAAGCAGTTTTTTCAACGCAGGTCGAACTAAAACAAGAATCACTACCACAATAACCAACGCACTGGCGAACCAACGAATCCAGTCATTAAAGTTCGGATGCTCCCAAATAGGTACATCGGCAATGGTTTCAATTTCAGGTTCAGCAAACTGCATGCTCAGGACATTAAGTAAATCACCACGATTTTCATTAAATCCTACCGTACCAACCAACACCTGACGAATTGCATTAATTTCGCCCTCACTAAGTGGCGTATAAGTCACTTCACCGGTTTCTGGATTGACAGAAGAACGGTTCTTAATCGCAACCGCTACCGTTTGGCGGTCAACCACACCGGACTGTTTTCGTTCATGGCTAATGGTGGTGTCCAATTCAAAATTGCGCGTGGCCTCTTTATGGACCGAACCTTGCCCAAGCAAAGAGCCATCTTTCATTTGTGCGACATCTTGTGGGATAGAAGCATCGGCAGGGGGTTGGTTACTCAAGGCTCCTGGAACACCGGCAACCACGTTACCATTGTTGTAATCTTCTAAAGTGTATTCACTGCGCGTTGCGGGCGTATTGGGGTCAAAACGCTTACGGGTTTGCTCAACGGCGCTAAAGTCTAATTGGATATCCACTTGCGCGGTATAATTACCAAGACCAAGAATAGGAATAAGTACGGAATCAATTTTGTCTCGTAACGCTTGCTCTTGTTTGCGTTCAAGCTCTTGTTCTTTACGACGTGCTGATGAAATTGGGTCTTGAGAACCAGAACTGAGTAAGCGACCGTGTTGATCGGTCACGGTAATGCGATTTGGTTTCATTGCCGGTACGGCACTGGCCACCATATCGACAATAGAGTCGACTTCTTCTTGTTTGAGGTTTGCGCCAGTACGTAAGGTAAGAAATACTGAGGCAGAGGCTTCTTGGTTGTGACGAACAAATACACTTTGTTTTGGTAAAGCCAATAACACTCGGGCTTTATTGACTTGTTTCATCTCTTCAATGGCTTTAGCAAGTTGTCGCTCACGACTGAGTTTGAGTCGCTCTTGCTCAAGACGTTGCGAAACACCAAACCCCATGTCTTGCATGAGAATTTCATCGCCCGCTTGTTTGTTTTGATTTAAGCCAGCGCGAACCATATTCAGTTTTAAACTGTTGTATTCACTGGAAGGTACTAAAATGGTATTGCCATCGAGCTTGTAGTCGAGTTTCTGCTGATCAAGGTAGTCTAGAACAGGGATAAGTTCTTCTGTTTCATACGCACCGAGTGGGCGCATTTCTGGCTCTTTAACCCAGAAAAACAGCATCACAATGAGAGCAACGCAGATGGAGATCGACAAGACAAGCACTACTTGACGCAGTAAGTCTAAATCACCCATTGCAAAATCCGATTTAGAAGAGCTCTTCTCTTCTAAATCTGGGTTCTGTGTATCTAGGCCTAAATCTGAACCAGCCATTAATACATGTTCAGAACCACCACTCACGGCTAGGTCGGTTGTTTGCTTATCATCTGCCACTGTCTACTACCTAATTTATACAGGCATGTTCATGAGTTCTTTGTAAGCTTCAACAAGTTTGTTTCTCACTTGTATTGTTGCTTCAAAGGCCACGCTGGATTTGTTGCGTGCAATCATGACATCCGATAATGAGACATCTTCATCCCCACGATCAAAGCGCGTTTGCAAATTACCTGATGCCTTTTGCAAACCGTTCACATTGTTAATCGCATTAGACAGCATATCGCCAAAATCAGAACTGACACTTTGACCTGTCGCTGCCGGACGAGCATTGGTTGCTTCCAACATCATCGTTTGCATTTCACTGTGTAAACCATCAAGTCTCATTGCTACCTCTAACGCCAAATCTTTGACCAATGTCCGAATAAAAGGGATAGAGCAATTTATATGCCATCACCAATGTTTAACCTAATTGGGAATTTCAATCCCTGCATCGCGCATTTTGGCTAATTTATAACGCAATGTACGTGGACTAACGCCTAATTTTTCCGCCATCTCTTTGCGACGTCCTTGGCACTCAACCAAGGTTTCCATGATGATGGTATATTCTTGGTCTCGAAGTTCATCACCCAATGCAGCGCCATTGTTGGTGGATAATTTGTTTGGTTCAGCTTGGGCAATCGGCATAATATCCGGTGTTGCTAGCTCGGTGTTTTCCACCATTTGCTGCAAGCTACTCGCATCTTGCCAATCAACGCCTTCAAGCAGTATATGCTCGCCAGAAATATGACTTTGCTCACTAAGGATGAGTGCTCGCTGGACTACATTATCCAATTCTCGGACATTACCAGGCCAAGTGTAACTCAATAGTTTAGCAATAGCTTCAGGAGCAATATTAGGCACTGGTAAACCTAACTTTGTACAATGACGCTCAACCAAATGATTGGCTAAAGGCTCTATATCACCTTTTCTATCACGCAACGCCGGCCAAGAAATCGGGAAAACGTTCAAACGATAGTATAAGTCATCACGAAAATTCCCTTCTTGTACATACTGTTTTAGATCACGGTTACTGGTGGCTAAGACCCTTACGTCTAATTTAATGCTTTTACGGCCACCAAGACGTTCGACTTCGCGCTCTTGCAGTACACGCAGTAATTTAGCTTGCAGGTTTAAATCCATTTCACTGATCTCATCAAGTAAAATGGTTCCGCCTTGTGCTTGCTCAAACTTACCTGGACACGCTTGAACCGCCCCAGTAAATGCACCTTTTTCATAACCGAATAAGGTAGCTTCTAACATATTGTCAGGAATCGCAGCGCAGTTGATGGCAACAAATGGACCATCTTTTCGTGATGAAGCATTGTGGATATAGCGAGACATAACCTCTTTTCCCGAACCACTAGGGCCAAGGATCATCACATTGGCATCGGTTTTAGCCACTTTGTCTGCCAGAGCAAGTAAACGAAGGCTTTTTTCATCAGCAACGACCGCATCACCATTATCATCCGATTTAACTGGAGCATAGCGACTGACCATATTGAGTAACACTTCCGGGGCAAAAGGCTTGGCCATATAGTCGATGGCGCCTTCCTTCATCGCCGAAACGGCATCTTCGATATTGGCGTAGGCGGTCATTAGCAGTACAGGTAAGTTAGGCCAATGCTGCTTGATATTTCGCAATAGTGCTAACCCTCCCATGCCGGCCATTTGTACATCAGAGACAACGATATCAACGGGGTTGGATTTCAGTTTAATCAACGCATCTTCAGCACAATCGGCTTCTAGCCATTCATAACCTGCCAGCGCAAGCGTATCTACTAATGCTTCGCGTAGACCTTCATCATCTTCAACGATTAAGACTTTGCTTTGAGCCATCATCATTCTCCAGTCTCTGTTTGTAAAGAAGAGGCTTCTCTCTTTAATGGGATGCACATGGTAAAGCAGGCACCATCCCCTTCTTCAGAAATTAATTCTAATCGGCCATCATGAGCCCGACAGACCATTTGCACAACCGCCAGCCCTAAGCCCGTTCCTTGTGAACGTGTGGTAAAAAACGGTTCCATAATTTTACTTTGCAGCTCAACTGGCACACCGGGGCCATTATCTTGAACTGAAATTCGTAGTTCACCATTAACGGGACGAAAGAACACATCAATTTGCGATGCCTTACCCGAGATTTGGATAGCATTCATCACCAAGTTACTAAGTGCTGATGCAATGGCGTTGGCATTACCAAGTACCACGGTTTCGTCTTGTTCGACTTCTTGGTGATAATCAATCGCATTATTTTTCAATGCAGTTTCAATCATCGGTGCAAATTCGCTAACTAATTCATCAATACTAAAAGGCTTGATAACCTTGTTATCGCCACCTTTTGCAAACAACAGCATATCATTAACTTGTTTTTCTAAGTCATGAAGCCTGTCTACTAACTTAGACTGAAAACGCTCTCTTGTAGCGGTTGGTAGATTAGGCGCACCTAAATTTGAGGCATAAAGCATGGCACTAGATAATGGCGTTCGCACCTGATGGGCTAATGATGCCACCATTCGCCCAAGAGAAGATAAACGCTGTAAATCGCTGATTCGTGATTGCAATAAACGCGTTTCGGTCAGATCAGTAATTAATATCAGTTGTCCCGTTGTAGAGGCGGAAATCGCTAACCTAACTTTACGGCCATTACGTAACGATATTTCATGGCCATCGTCTTCCTTTGGTGCAAACGCACTTTGGATGATCGAATACCATTTTTCGCCAGACAGTGGAACTTGTAATATGCGTTGCGCTTCTGGGTTAGCTTCCCGCACCACACCTTGCGTATCCAACAAAATCACACCAGCAGGCATCACATCAAGAACCTGCTTATAACGTTCAACTTGGTCTTCTAAAGAATCCAAGTGAGATTGATTAACTGGAATTTCAGGTGCCTGCATGTCGATATTCTGCCTATAAAACAACAATAGCCTAACACGCAAAATACATGCCAGGCTATTTTCATTAAAAATCAATGCATTAACCAATCGCCAATATATTGACTAACGTTTGGTTTTACCTTTAGCTCTATTAACGTTGCATATTATACTTGCGCATTTTCTCAACTAAAGTGGTACGGCGCATACCTAGCATATCGGCTGCACGAGCAACGACACCAGCTTGAGCTTCAAGGGCTTGGTTGATCATATTGACCTCAAGATCAGCCAGCAACTCTTTCAAATTTACACCTTCCGGTGGCAACGATTGAGGAGCATTAAGATTTTCATGTAAATCTTGTGCATCACTAAAATTGAAGTCTTCAGAAAAGATACCAGCCAGCACATCACGCTCTTGCTCTTCTATTGATCCATACGAGCTATGCTCAGGTTGAAACTCTGGAATATCACTGTAACGATATTTGGTCGGCAAATGATTAACGTCTACCAGACTATTTGGGTAAAGGATGATCATACGCTCGACTAAGTTTGCCAACTCACGCACATTACCTGGCCAATCATGTTCCATCAGTGAATTGATAGCTCGAGGTGTAAAGCAAATAGGTTGCCCACCTTCAGCTTCCATACGTGTCATTAATTCTTGTAGTAGCAGAGGTATATCGTCTTTACGCTCTTTAAGTGCTGGCATTTCAATAGGAAAGACATTCAATCGATAGTAGAGATCTTCACGGAAAGACTGATCATCAATCATACTGTCAAGATTACGATGTGTTGCAGCGACAACGCGAACGTTGACTTTGATAGTAGCGTTACCGCCCACTCGCTCAAAGCAGCGTTCTTGTAATACTCGAAGTAATTTCACCTGCATCGACATTGGCATATCGCCAATTTCATCTAAGAATAGCGTTCCGCCTTCTGCAAGTTCAAAACGCCCTTTACGAGCTGTAATCGCACCAGTGAAAGCACCTTTTTCATGGCCAAACAGTTCGCTTTCTAATAAGTCCGCAGGAATAGCACCACAGTTAATCGGTACAAATGGACCATTACGACGCGTTGAATGATAATGAATATTACGCGCAACCACTTCTTTACCCGTGCCAGACTCACCAAGAATCAATACGTTTGCTTCAGTACCAGAAACTTGCTCAATCAAATGGCGCACTTCTTGAATGCCATGGCTTTGCCCTACAAGGCTGCGGAATAAAGTGTTCTTACGAGAAGTCGATAGCAGTTGGATGCCTTTACGTCCTAAAAATTCTTTGCAATGGCGTAATGCTTCACTGAGCTGTGGGTAGTTAAGAGGAAACTCTAGCTCACCAACATACTGAGGAAATTCTTCTAATGAATAGGGCTGTTTGGCAGCCATTAATAGTGGAATATGATTAGCTTTAGTTAACCATTGAAGCATCTCATTAGTTAACGTTCCACCTTTCAGCGATCCAATAATGCAGCCTGCCCATAATCCTGAACAATCATTATCATTGATTTGTGAAGACTCGATCGCCTCGCAGTGCTCTCCAACAAATTCTAAAATGTTACTTAGATTAAGACGGATCTGGGTATCGTCTTCTATCACAAGCAGTTTTGCTAAACCTTGCATAGGTGAAAATATTTGCCTTAAATCAGAGAAATTGTCGCCGCACTCATGAAAATGGTTACCAAGCTTTGTTTTTCCATAAACACTTGATCGAACAATAGACAATATGTGGTATTCAGCAACAAAAAAAGCCATTAAGCTAGTAATGGCTTCTATTCTATGGAATAAAAAAAATAAGGCAACCAAGCAATGAGTTGCTGTGACATCAGTTAAAACTTTTAAAAATAACTCTTTAAAGTTTTATAACCCTACTTCCGAAGCGGTGAGATTGTGGTACTCAGCAGGAATCTGATCCCATGCTGATTTGATTTCACGAATAATATCTATCACATCATCTAAAGGCTGTGGATCATTGAGGTGGTTCGCTTCTGTGATCTGCGTGATCATAAATTCATAAAGTTGATCGAGATTTGAGGCAATATCACCACCATCGCTCATCGATAAACAGCTGCGTAAGCTAATGATAATGTCCAACGCTTTACCTAGACGCTCACCTTTCACGGGAATGTTACCTTGCAGCATAGCGGCCTTAGCTTGAATAAGACGCTCAATCGCCCCCGCCATTAACATCTGTACGACTTTATGCGGGGAGGCCGCACTGAGCTGGCTATCCACTGATACCTTTTTGTAAGCCTGTAAAGAACCACGCATAGTCTTCCTCTTATAAAAACTTTTTGTATTGCTGAACGGATTTATTACCGTGTCGGTATTTTTGAAGCGTTTTACCGATTTCTACCGTTTTTGACTGCATCAGTTCAACAAGGTGTTTGGTCTCATCAATAGCATTATGCCATTGCGCCGAATTTGCAAACTGTGGATTTTCTGACGCGTACATCAGTAGGTTCTGCAATATTCGTTCCCTTTTATCGACGAGATGATTAATTTCTTCAGTATTTATTTCTTCAATTGCAAGTATTGCTTTAATTTGGTGATCTAGATCACTTAGTGTGAGTAGTAACTGCTCCATATCAACCACCTAACGCATTCATCATACCAGCCAGTTGATTCTGCATTTTACTTGTTGCATCTTGCATCGCACTAAACTTGGAATGCGTTCGCTTCTCTAAACTGTCCATGCGGCGATCAAGTGCCGCTTGGTCATCCGCGATACGGTAATTACGTTCCACCAAACTTTTTTCACGAGTTCGTATTGAGCCAGTCACTCCCGTCATGCTTTGTATAGCATCCTCAACACGTTTAGCGAAACCTTGATTGCCACCAAAGAAATCACCTAACTTGTTGAAGTTATTATTGAGTTGACGATCTAACATGCTGTAGTTAATTTCGAGGGTACCTTGGCGGGTGGTCGTAATCCCAAACTCGGTTAGACTTTTTATCTCTTCAGGGGCTTGTTCTATTTTCGTTGAAAAAACAGTTCGAAGCCGCGAATCAGCACTCCGAACAATACTGTCACCTGCTAATGGACCCGCTTGCCCTGTTCTTGGGTCTACACCAGCAAGCTCCTGCGATACTTGATGAAACTGATTATACGCGGCAACAAATTGCTCTATATCATTACGAACACTCTGGCGATCATATTCCACACCAATTTCAGCGGGTGCTTTTCCTTGAGGGCTTTTGCCTTTCAGGGTGAGATCGACTCCTTCAATCGCATCTTCGATGACATTGTTGTTGCTCGAAAGCGTAGCTACACCATCTAAAACCACCATCGAGTCTTGGCTAGCTTGTACCTGAATCATGCCTTGATAAGCATCAAAAGAATCTTGCGCCGCTTTTAGGTCTGCTTCTGCTTGGTCGACTTTTTCTAAATAAGCACGCTCTTCTGGCTCAAGCTTGGCGCGCTCCATTTGTTTAGCTTGTTCGGGGGAAATCTCTCCACTTTGAATCGCCTTTGCAATGGCCGACTTTTCAGCGGCAAGTTGTTGCTCAAGTTTTGCTTGTGCTTCTTTAGGAGTAACGTAAGAGTCAACTAAAGTGCCAGAGGCAGTATTACTCCAACCAGGAATATCTGCAGACTTCTCTAACGCTTTCGCGTCGAGCTCTGGTTCCGGTTCGTAATAAGAGTCAAGCAAAGTACCAGACGCAGTTTCTGTCCAGCCAGGGATGCGTTCGGAAGGTTTGAGATATTTATTAGCTGCCACACCCACCGCAGCGGCTGTTTTTACCGCGCTATCGGACAGCTCGCCTACACTATCATCGGCAATACCCGCCGCCTGCTGCACCTCATTGACCATACTTTGGTCAACTTCACGCGCGGCTTCACCAATTTTTTCCGCAACTCTGGCCGCAATTTTTTGCTGGGCTGGTGTTAATGGGGAAATTATTTGTTGTGCGGCTGAACGGGCTTTTTCGAGATCTTTGACCCGCTCTTCAAGCGTTTTATATTCTAGGTTTTTAAGAGGGTTGCCAATTTCTGACTGAGCATTAATTTTAATGGCATTATCTTTACCAGAGAGGTTGGAAGCGACAATCAGGCGTGGGCCTTCGACATCGTTAATAATCGCCGCTCTAACACCCGGGTTGGTTTTACTACCATTGATGCCGCGTACAATATCAATCAGCTTAGAATTGGCTTGGACATCAATATCAAACCTCTTGTTACCAAGCGAAATCTGCAGCTTACCAGGGCCAAATTTTGCGTCTTTGTCTAATACATCCGACGCTACTTTATGACTCTGGGCAAGCTGCAACACATCGATAGCATATTTCCCGGCAATGGCATCCGTTGTTGCTGTCGCTGAGACGATATTTTCATCAGTCGTATCCACTTTTCGCAGAGCAAAAGCTTTCTCCTGACGAAAATTCGTCATTAGATTTTTCATCGTATCCAGCGACTCTTTGAGTCGGCCATAGGCACTAATACTGGCATCAATTTGGCCAAGCTCATTGTCGATACGTTGCTGCTTAGGTACGCGCTCCGCATTAACAATTTTGCTGACCAAGGAATTGATATCCATGCCAGTATTCATACCCATCGGGCCTAGACTCATTAATTCACCTCAAAAAATACGATTACACCTTGGTAACCAACAGACCAGAATTGTGGTCTCTTTGTCTAGCAAGGCTTCGCAACACCTCTAACATTTCTTCGTTCGGGATCTGGCGAATGATATCACCAGTACTGGCTTCGTAAATCGTTACCACATCCCGACCTGATTCTTCATCGACCCTAAACGCTAAGTCCTTATTGATAGAAGAGATAAAATCATTCATCTGCTCAATCATTTTGGCTCTTTCCGCTTTGTTGGTCTGCTCTCGCTGTTTTGCAAGCTCGATGACAGCCTCAACCGATTGGTTTTGCCTTTCCCTTAGCTGCTCAGAACGATTGACCTCATTTCTTTGCAAAGAAGTGCGTGTTGCACCATCGTTTTCTGAAGCAAATTTAATGCCACTTTGTGAGCCGTAAGGCTGGATGTTCGATGTGTAGGATGGTATTTCCATAACAATCTCCCTTCCACCTCATAGGTTAGCAGTGCAAGCACTACTTTCCTACTAAACTCCATTTAATCATTGGGTTAACCCAACAGACTAAGAGCTGCAGATGGTGACTGCTTCGCCTGTGCCAAAACCGAAGTACTCGCTTGTTGTAGAATTTGCGACTTCGTCATTTGGGTTGTTTCGCGCGCGTAGTCTGTATCTCTGATACGGCTACGAGAGGCGTTAACATTTTCATTGATGTTATCAAGGTTGCTGATCGCATGACCGAAACGGTTTTGGAACGCACCTAAAGAAGCACGTTGGCTATCAACCGCCTTCAATGCCCCATCAATCAATGCTACTGCTTGTTGCGAACCGCCAACCGTGGTGACATCAATATCTTTCACTGTCACGTCTTGGCCTGCACCAAAGCCGATCTCGGTACCAAGGTCACCACCAATCGTCACATCACCAGTTACTTTTTGCGTTGAAGCGAACAATTGTAGTTTGCCTTCTTCACCAACAGAAGCTTTGATATCACCATTTTGGCCGTTAATGTAAGTCGCTACTTCTTCTAAATCATCACCGACTTTGGCATCAATGCTGACGTTACGCGCCACACCTTGCTGGTCAGTATAGTCCAGAGTCAAGTTGGTTGCTGTACTCACTTGCCAGTCTGGTGCTTGGCCTGTTACAGCAACATAGCTTTTCCCGCCCATCTCTGCGGTGTCAGAGCGCATGTTGCCCATAGAAAGCATCACCGCTTCACCAGAATCCGCACCGATTTGGAAGGATTTATCACCAAATGAGCCGTTAAGCAGTTTATTACCACCAAACGAGGTCGTTTCTGCAATACGATTTAGCTCATCATTTAACGCAGATACCTCTTCCTGAATTGCTTGGCGCTCAGAGCGAGAGTTAGAACCGTTTGATGATTGTAGCGATAGATCGCGCATACGTTGCAAGATGTTGGTTGTTTCGTTCATTGCACCTTCCGCTGTCTGTGCAATAGAAATACCATCATTAGCGTTTTTTACCGCCATATCAAGGCCACGGCTTTGTGCGGTTAAACGATTAGAAATTTGCAGACCCGCCGCATCATCACGTGCACTATTGATTTTATAGCCGGATGATAGACGCTCCATCGATTTCTGAGTTCCGTCAGCAGCACTATTAAGATAGCGCTGTGCGGTCATTGCAGACACATTGGTGCTTACATTAATTGCCATGTTGATCTCCTTAGGCATTGTGTTGATGTACCTCAGTGTCTCTCACCTCACTTCGGTACACCTCATTTCTCTCGTATCCTTTAACGGCGAGAAATTTATATCCTTTAGAAAAAAATCAGCATTTTTTTTAAATTAATTCCATTCGATATTGAAGTGTGATCCGCATCCTAAATATCGTAAAACTAGGGTAATTCTAACTGGCATAAATTTACATGTGCGACTAGCGCAAAAAATCCAGCCAAAGCTGGATTTTTATTAGGTCAACATTCTATACCAAGAGAGTAAATCTCTGTTTATTAGCCTAGTAAGCTTAGGGCTGCTTGTGGCGCTTGTTTTGCTTGTGCCAGTACCGAGCTTGATGCTTGTGATAGAATTTGCGACTTAGTTAGTGCTGTTGTTTCTTTCGCAAAGTCAGTATCTTTGATTCGGCTCTTAGAGGCATTAACATTCTCATTAATGTTATCCAAGTTATTGATTGCGTGGTTGAAACGGTTTTGGAAAGCACCTAACTCTGCGCGGTGGCTATCCACATTTTTTAGCGCTGCATCTAGAATCGCAACTGACTCTTGTGAGCCACCAACGGTTGTTACATCAATGCTGTTCACCGTTACCGCTGTTGCGGTCGCTCCAGCTAAACCGATATCAGTAGCTAGAGCACCACTAAATGCAACCGTTGAAGTGTCAATGTCATTGCCATCAGCGAAAACTTGCAGTTTACCGTCTTCATCAACAGAGGCTTTAACCATATCGGTTTGACCATTGATGTAAGTCGCCAACTGCTCAATGTCATCACCTTCTTTTGCTACGATATTAATAGTTTGCGCAACACCTGCAGAGTCAGTTAAAGCAATACTGATATCGTTGCCTGACGTCGCGTCTACGGACCAGTCTTTATCTTTACCATTCGCAGCAATAAAGCTTGCACCACCCATAGCTTTGTCATCACTGCGCATATTGTTTAGCGTCAACATTACAGCTTCACCGTTATCGGCACCAATTTGGAACGATTTGGTTGCAAATGTACCGTTTAGTAGCTTGTTACCACCAAAAGAAGTAGTTTCTGCGATACGGTTTAATTCATCGTTTAGCGCTGTTACTTCTTCCTGAATCGCAACACGTTCAGATTTCGAGTTTGAGCCGTTTGCTGATTGTAGTGACAAGTCACGCATACGTTGCAGAATGTTGGTAGTTTCATTCATTGCACCTTCAGCAGTTTGTGCAATAGAAATACCGTCATTCGCATTGCGTACTGCTACATCAAGACCGCGACTTTGTACATTCAAGCGGTTCGAAATTTGTAGGCCCGCAGCATCATCTTTCGCGCTGTTGATTTTAAAGCCAGAAGATAGACGTTCCATTGATGTTTGTTGTGCGTTGCTAGCGCTGTTTAGGTAACGCTGTGCTGTCATTGCTGATACGTTGGTATTTACATTTACTGCCATGGTAATTACTCCAATTGATTTTCCGATAGTTCCGGTTTCCGATAATTCGGAAAACCAAGTAGTTATCTCAAAGTTACTATTAATAACGGCGCTATTTTCCAAACCTTGAGTAATTTTTTTGTTTTTTTGAAAAAAAACACTGTTGAAGAACTAAATGTGACGAAAAGACAAAAAAATGCGGAAAAGTACATTTTTTTGCTAAAGCTTTAAGATGGAATGTCGATAAAGCTTTCTTTTTTACCTTTAGCTGAGCAAGGTGAGCGCTAGGTTCGGCTGTTTTTTAGCCTGAGCGAGAATAGATGTACTGACTTGCTGAAGAATTTGCTGCTTTATCATTTGCGTTGTTTCTTTCGCATAGTCGGCATCTTTAATGCGACTATTAGATGAAGCCAGATTTTCATGCACGTTATCAAGGTTATTAATGGCGTGGCCAAAACGATTTTGTAACGCTCCTAATTCCGCGCGATGACTATCGACATACTGCAGTGCAGTGTCTATCACGGATACTGCTCTCTGAGCACCGCCCACATCAGTAATATTAAGATTATTAACCGTTTCATACCCGGCTAAGTTCAGTTGCAACTGGTTGGCTAGGCTTCCCTTGAATTCAATGGTTCCTGCTGTTTCTTTTCCAGCCATGAAAACTTGCAACTGCCCTTCTCCATTAACCGATGCCGATACGCTATCAGTTTGACCGTTGATATATGTGGCAAGCTCTTCAATGTCGTCACCCACATTGGCCTTAATTTGAATACTTTCTTGCTTACCTTGTGCATCGGTATAACTCACCACCAGTTGGTTATTGCCTTGGGTTACCTTCCAATCACTATCAGCCTTAGCAGTGGCAATATAACTAAAGCCCCCCATCTCAATTCCATCGGAACGCAGATTTTTCAAAGAGACTTGAACGGCTTCACCTGAGCTTGCACCAATTTGAAATGCCGATTGACCAAATGAACCATTAAGCAACTTTCGCCCACCAAAAGAGGTAGTTTCAGCTATTCGGTTCAATTCATCATTCAAAGCGCCCATTTCCTCCTGTAAAGCTTGCCTGTCTGCTTTACTATTTGCGCCATTGGCCGATTGCAAAGAGAGATCACGCATGCGTTGTAACAAATTAGTGGTTTCTTGCATTGCGCCTTCAGCGGTTTGCATGATCGAAATACCATCATTAGCATTACGTACAGCAACGTCTAATCCACGCATCTGAGATTCAAGGCGGTTCGATATCTGTAGGCCTGCAGCGTCATCTTTTGCTCCATTAATACGCCTCCCTGAAGCGAGACGCTCCAGAGATTGATTCAACAGGTTGCTTGCTGAGCTCAAGTGACGCTGTGCAACAAGTGCTGAAACATTGGTATTAACCGTAATGGCCATAGTCAGTCCGCAATAGAAATAGAATTACTTCTTTATCGGACAAGTGATGGTTTTCTTTAATCGAAATGAGAGGAAAGGAAAAACAGAGCCTGTGGCTCTGTTTTCTAAATAAATAGACAGGCTCAATAAAGAACATATGTGTTTATTTCAGCTCAAGACTCTGCAACATATCGGCTGAAGGTGCGAAGAAGTAAGCGCCTGTCACTGCCTGGGTAAAACGCAGCAGCTGATCGGTTTTACCATCCGCTACTCCATACATACTGTCTAACATCGCCTTGAAATTATGCAGCGTATTGCAATAAGCAATGAACAATAAACCGTGCTCACCACTGACACTACCGTATGGCAAGCTATGACGAACAATTTTTAATCCTTTGCCTTCTTCTTTAAGATCGACTCGACCAACATGCGAAGCCGCAGGGACATTGTCAAGTTCAACTGAGTCGGCTTTAGTTCGCCCAATCACTTTCTCTTGTGCTGCAACATTCAAACGATTCCATGCAGGCAAACGATGAACAAAACGTTGCAGCATGACATAACTACCACCCACCAATTCGCCTTGCTCAATAATGGCCACTTCTTTGCGTCTCTCATCTTTCGGATTTTCTGTTCCATCAATGAAATCAGTCATATCACGGGAATCTAAATAACGAAAGCCGTAAGTTTCATCAACAACCGTAGCGTTATCAGCGATTGGTGTCATGAATTTACGTAACAGATAAAACAGCAGATCGTGACGCTGAGAGTGGCAATGAATCAGTACATCAACATCTGTACTAGGCGCCACGGTATCGCCTTCACCAAGTACTGCGAAATCGTCCAACTCTTCTGGCATGGTTTGATTTACGTTTTGCCAAAAGGCTTTAGTAAATGCAATTGAAATGGTTAATGCCGATTCAGGTTGGTTCTGATTAATCTCATCAACCAAACTCGGTAGCGCTTTAAGTTGAGAAAGAACTTGAGCATGATTTTGGTTAATTTTTAAAAGGCTATACAGCGCAAACGGACCTGCTTCAGGCAAGATCGCTGTTTGAGGTTGTGACATAAGAAATCCTCGCTTATTTTTTGCTCAGTGTAATGCAGTTGTTGAGTTTAATATTGATGTTGATCACTGCTTGTCTAATGGTGGAATCGAAAAACAGTCTCGCACACTTTTACTATTAATAAGGTACAAACCAAACCACAGTAATATTAACAACGTGCTAGCATTTGCCCAATTGAAGAGCCCCTGCTCTAAATAGATATGATAAAATGTTTGAGTAAACTGCAGTACGATCATAACCAACGTTATAAGTTTGCCACGACGAACAATCTGATTAACCCATGCTCGCTCTGGGCTACGCAACCCCACCAACCACATCATGATGATACTTGGTAAACCCATTGCTAAGCCTAGATAAAGCATCGAATGATCCGGGTAGACAATATCTAAAATTTTTGAGCCACTTTCTCTACTGGCCCCAGCGACCACAAACACAACCCATGCTTTGGCTAAAAATAACCAACCAAGCCAAATAAGTTTAGGCGCTCTCAAAAAGCCATGTTGGTCATACTGGTCTAACGCGTAACGCATCACTATTATACTCTACAAAAATAGGATTTAAAAAATTGCTTTCTATCAAAATCACCAAACTTTAACGTATGGATTTGAAATAGCGAGTTTATTGATTTTCTTCTTATTCCAGCTCTACTCTATATCCAAACCACTTGAAGTTGCAGGTAGGCGGCAAGTGAGTTCATCCCTATGAACATAGATAAACTATGTGATTGGGGTGAGCAAACGTAACCAACACAGCTGCAACTTCAAGTCGGAAGGGTATACAACTCTCCATGGCTGAACCCCACCCGTCACAAATGCATCTTTATCACGTCGTCAACGTGAAGTATGCTCGTGAGAATGTTACGCTAATTGTCTGTCCATTTTGCCTATTTCTACTATGCATAATAAAAAAATTGTACCGTCAGAACAAACTCAACAAGAAGCGATGAAAGTTGCTTTGGCCACTCAAAAACCAGGACAAACCAAAGAACAAACCAAGTTAATCGCTCAAGGCATTGAGAAAGGTATCGCTTTATATAAAAAACAACACAAGGAAAAGCATCGCCAAATCGACAAAGCCAAAAAGAAAGCACAACAGCGAAAACCATCATTATCGATTGGGCCAGCGCCTACCGTAGCAGATCGCGACATGCCAGAAACCGTCAATGACCCATTAAAATGGTTGCCTTGGGGGTTGCTGATCATTAGCTGGCTCGGTTTTATTATCTATATAATTCGCTAGGATGCATGATGAGAATATTACTAATTACCTTGCTCGCGGCATTTATTGTTGGTTGCACAACGCCTAACCATCAATTATTAGATAACGCACAACAGGTGCATATTAGAATGGATTCTGGGTTTAATGCCACTCAATGTGAATGGCTTGGAGAGGCAACTGGCACTGAAGGATCGTGGTACAGCTCATGGCTATATCCTAACGATATCCTTATCGCTGGTGCTATCTCTGACTTAAAAAATCGTGCCTATCAATTAGGAGGAGATACCATCTTTGTCGCGGTTCTTCATCATTTTCAAACATCTGTAACTCTGTTCGGTAGCGTCTACCGCTGCTACTAAACCTGAGAGTAAACAAAAGAAAAAGCCAGCAAACGCTGGCTTATGCACTAAATCCAAGGCTAATCGCAATATCACTATGACGATCTAACACCCATTGACTATCAAACGGCCCCCAATCGGACAGTTGATAGTAACCGTCATTGTGACGTCTCCCATCTTGAACGAACATCAGTTCAATCCCTATCCCCGGCAGCGCTTTCAGTACATCTTGAATAGTACGTCGAGGCCAGCCCGTTTTCTCGATGAGTTTGGGTACATTTGGTCTTTCAAGGCTTTCTACTAACAAAGCTAAGTACAGTCGCCTTGCAAAAACAGGACTCAATTCCATTGACACCTCCTATAACTGTGCAACTTCATTATTTCTTTTTTTGTATAAAGAATGTTGCGTTCGATCAATAACTGTCCAATAGTCACCGATGGAAGCACTATTTTTTTTAGCTATGAAATAAAACTATCTCTATTTTGTAAGGTAACGCGCTTCCTGATAGGATTTGGCAAACACAAAAATAAACGCGCTCAACAAGGATTTTTATGACCATTATCATGTATGGCATCCCAAACTGCGACACCATAAAAAAAGCAAAAAAATGGTTAGATAACGCCACTATTGATTATCAGTTCCACGATTATCGCATGCAAGGGATCACCCCTGAATTAGTCAACCAATTTTGCCAAGCACTGGGCTGGGAAGTGGTTGTGAACAAACGTGGTACGACGTTCCGTCAACTATCGGCCTTGCAAAAGGAAGCTCTTAATGCAGAAACGGCGGTTGATTTATTAGTTGAAAACCCTGCCATGATTAAACGACCCATTTTAATGGTAGATAATCAATATTATATTGGCTTTAAAGCTGAACAATACGCTTCTATTTTTTCTTAATACAAGGATTTCAAGGATGACAGATAGCCCTGTACTGGCTCTCGCAAAAGACCTCATTAGCCGTAAGTCAGTGACTCCCGAAGATGCCGGTTGCCAAGAGGTAATGATTGAACGCCTCCAAGCTCTCGGTTTTACCGTAGAGATGATGGTGTTTGAAGATACGACAAATTTCTGGGCACGCCGTGGGACTCAATCACCACTGTTTGCCTTCGCGGGTCACACTGATGTGGTTCCTGCTGGCCCTCTAACTCAATGGCGAACGCCACCATTTGAACCTACTGTCATTGATGGCCATCTACATGGTCGTGGCGCTGCAGATATGAAAGGTTCTTTGGCCTGCATGGTTGTGGCTGTCGAACGCTTTATTGCTCAATACCCAGACCATCAAGGCTCAATTGCTTTTTTGATCACATCCGATGAAGAAGGCCCATTTATCAATGGCACCACACGAGTCGTCGATACATTAATGACACGTAATGAAAAAATTGACATGTGTATCGTAGGTGAGCCTTCAAGTACATTAAGCGTGGGTGATGTGGTCAAAAATGGTCGCCGTGGATCGATTACAGGAGACTTGCGCATTAAAGGCATGCAAGGTCATGTTGCTTATCCCCATTTAGCAAATAACCCTATCCACCAATCGTTACCAGCATTAGCGGAACTCGCGGCAACGAAATGGGATGAAGGTAACGCCTATTTCCCACCCACCAGCTTTCAAATACCGAATTTACATTCCGGAACTGGGGCATCAAATGTGATCCCAGGAGAGTTTGATGTGCAATTTAACTTTCGCTTTAGCACTGAATTAACCGATCAAGAAATTAAACGACGCGTACATTCTACCTTAGACGCGCACGGTTTAGATTACGAGTTGGAGTGGACTCTTAGCGGCCAACCGTTTTTAACCGATGCTGGGACTCTACTTGATGCCGTGGTTAAAGCGGTTGATGAAGTTAACCACAAAACACCAGAGCTACTAACGACTGGCGGTACATCTGATGGACGCTTTATCGCTCAAATGGGTGCGCAAGTGGTCGAGCTTGGACCTGTAAATGCGACCATTCATAAAGTAAACGAGTGCGTCAGTGTTGCCGATCTTGAAAAACTCACCGACATGTACCAAAAGACACTTGAAAATATATTGGCCTAACCGATGACCCCCAAACAGCTAACGGGACAAACCGACACTCATCTTGAAAGTGTTATGGTTGGGAAAAAAGCGTTCTTGGTCCACCCTCTGGTGATCCAAGATTTGCTTGCCCTCAAGCAAGCGGCCGATGACGCGGGTTTTAATTTTAACATTACCAGTGGCTTTCGCGATTTTGAACGTCAGCTCGACATATGGAATCGTAAAATGTCAGGTCAAGCTGAAGTATTAGGTGACGACAGCACCCCGCTAAATCTGGACTCACTAACTGAAGAGCAAAAGGTATTTGCAATTTTACGCTGGTCGGCATTACCAGGCGGCAGTCGCCATCATTGGGGAACTGACTTTGATGTCTTTGATCGCAGTGCCTTACCTACAGGTATGACCCTAAAATTAGAACCGAGGGAATATTTGACAGGTCATCAAGCTCATTTTTATCAATGGCTGGCAGTACACCTCGCTGAATTTGGTTTCTTTTTTCCTTACCAAAAAGATAAAGGTGGCGTAGCGTGTGAGCCTTGGCATATTAGCCATAGAACTACGGCTCAAGTCTGTCTTGAACAACTGACTTGCGAACAATTAGCCAAACAACTCGATCAAGCCCCTCTTTTGGGTAAACAGGCAGTGCAAGCACACTTAACTCAGGTCTACAATCAATACATCACTAATATCAGCCAACCAGAGTTCTAATATGGAATTTATCACCAACCCTTGGGTTATAAGCATTGTTATCTTAGCGGTTTTTGTCGGCAATATTGCAGCACTAAAATACACCGCCAAAATGAAGTTTGGCCAGATGGATAAAAAAAGTGATTTAGATAAATTAAATGAGATGGATAAAGACAAAAAAACCGATTCAGAATAGAAATAAAGGGACTTTCGTCCCTTTATTTTTACCTGATATGACTACCGCTCAACAATAGCAGACAGCATCGGCACCATATCTTTGAGTAACGCTTCCTCTACCGGTTTACCGACTGAGTTAGTTATATTGATCGAAGTTCGGTTGCCTAAATCGCCAAATAAGAAAGTATAGGTGCCATCTTTGAGTTCGATCGGCTTAACCCCGATCCCTTCCCAGAAGACATCATCAGATGCTGCATATTTTGCTTTAATCGTACCTTGAGACTGGTTACGCTCTTCTAATGTAAAACCCATCTTTGGCAATAAGTCAGGCAAACGTTGCCACAGTACATCGTAGGATGTACGCGCAATAATCACAGGGAAACCACTGCGGTCTGTCCCCATAGTGATTGGGATTTGTTTCACTAATTCTTGAGCCTTACGCGCCGCTTCTTCACGTAGGTCGGTGTCATAGCGAGAAGTCACCAAATTGGTCATAAAGGCATTATAGCGCTCTTTATTTGTCATGCTGACAGGGAGCTCTTTGCCATCTTCACGCCAATCAATCAGTGATATTTTAAAACCAAAACGGTTATTCGCCTCGATACGTGAAATCAGATAGCGGCTACCCAGTTCAACCACTTCATCTTCAGAAGTCCAACTAACCCAATCAGTCTCTAAAACAGTATCAGTTTGAGAAACGATACCAATATTTCGTTCATCCAACATGGTAAGTGCTGTTTGCCACACCTTTTTCGCTTCATCTTGCCTAATCAACCATAAAGTGACTTCACCATTTTGGCGTTCAACGCGAGCTCCGGGGATCAACTCTAGTACCTGTTGAGGCGGACGAATATCAACAATAGATCCAACCCCTCCTGAAAAATCACCATTAGGGATCTCATAATTAGGATAAAACTGTGGTGTTGCACCTTGAGGTAGTTGCCATTCTTTCAGCGCTGGGGTTTCTAAATATTCGAAATCATCTTTAGCTTGGCGGCGCTGAGACGCTCCACCAGAACATGCGCTTAAAACAAAAACAGCTAGTGAACTGATAACTAGCTGATGGGTAAATTTCATTCAAACTCCTAGACTGCCGAGGACAAATACCTCGGCACAATATTGAATAGTTTTAATAGATACAAGCTTCCGTCATGGCTTGGGCAACAGTTGGTCGCGCTTGTTCAGACAGTTCTGTCAAAGGTAGACGTAGATCACCATTTATGATCAATCCTAATTTATGCGCTGCCCACTTTACTGGAATTGGGCTTGATTCAACAAATAAACCTTTGTGTAATGGCATCAATCGTTGGTTAATGATTTCCGCTTCGTCAAATTTACCAGCTAACGCCAAATGCATCATTTTAGCCATATCTTCGGCTGCAATGTTATTCGTAACAGAAATCACACCTTGACCACCAAGCTTCACGAATTCTAACCCAGTAGCATCATCACCACTTAGTAAAACAAAGTCATTACCACAGAGCTCTCGGTGTAATGCGACTCGGCTTAAATCACCTGTTGCATCTTTTAGTGCAACGATGTTACTGATTTCCGCAAGGCGAGCAACCGTTTCTGGATGCAAATCAACAGCCGTTCGACCCGGTACATTATAAAGAATTTGTGGAATATCGGTTTCTTGAGAAATCGCTTTATAGTGTTGAAACAGACCTTCTTGAGTGGGTTTATTGTAATAAGGAGTGACGCTTAAGCACCCTGCAATACCAATGTTATTCAGCAAACGACTAAAAGTGATCGATTCATGCGTTGCGTTAGCACCAGTGCCCGCAATCACAGGAATTCTACCTTCAGAAAACTCAACAGTTTTCGCAACAACCTTGACATGCTCTTCAACGGTTAGCGTGGCTGATTCACCTGTTGTTCCTACAGCAACAATCGCATCTGTTCCTGCCGCCACGTGGAAATCCACAAGCTTTTTCAGACTAACAAAATCTACCTCACCATCATGATTAAACGGTGTAATTAACGCTACGATACTTCCTGAAAACATGTCCATCTCCCTAAATTGTTACTTTCTGCATGGTACTGTAAGGCGCTTGAAAAACACAAGGGATTAAATACGCTTAATCAGTCCATTTGGGTGAATATTTATCAGATATTAGACGTCTAGCAAAGAACATCTTGAAAGAGCGAACCTTATAGCGCAGCGCAATAAGCAGATGTCAACAGTAGGTCATTTTCAATAAAAGAACGTTTAAAAAGGCAATTAATCACCATTTTTCTATAATTTAACTGTGATACCATGCCCAAAATGATAAAAGTGAAGCGATATTATGAATCAACACCTAGTGATCACAGCCGTAGGTACAGACCGCCCCGGAATCTGTAATGAAATCGTACGATTAGTCACCCAGTCAGGTGGTAATATCATTGATAGCAGAATTGCACTTTTCGGCAAAGAATTTACGCTCATTATGTTGGTGTCTGGCAGCACCAGTAATATAACGCGTGTAGAAACAACACTGCCATTATTAGGCCAGCAACATGATCTGATCACCATCATGAAACGTACATCTCCCCATGACTATCAAAATAATGCCTATACCCTCGAAGTGTTTGTTGAATCAGAAGATAAAGTCGGTCTCACGGAAAAATTCACCCAATTCTTTGCAGAACGTGGGATTGGTATGGCATCACTGAGCGCACAAACAATCAGTAAGTCGAAATTGCATCTCGATCATGACCAATTTCATATTGCGATTACTGCTAGTGTCGATTCAGAATGTAACTTGATGCACCTTCAAGAAGAGTTTGACAGTTTATGCACCAGTCTTAATGTACAAGGTTCTCTTAACTTTATAAAAAATAGCCAATAAAATAAAAAGGAAGAACAATGAAAACGCTCACAGTAGGCACACCAGCACCAGCCTTCTCACTTCTAGATCAAGATGGAAATACCGTATCCCTTGCGGATTTTTCAGGTAAAAAAGTGTTGTTTTATTTTTATCCAAAAGCAATGACACCAGGCTGCACCGTTCAAGCGCAAGGGCTTCGTGATGTTAAACTTGAATTAGATGCTCACAATGTAGTGATATTAGGTGTGAGTGTTGACCCAGTTAAACGACTAGGGAAGTTTATTGAGCGTGACAATTTGAATTTCACACTACTATCAGATGAAGACCATGCCGTTGCTGAACAATTTGGAGTATGGGGAGAAAAGAAGTTTATGGGAAAAGTCTACGATGGACTACATCGCATCAGTTTCTTAATTAATGAACAAGGCACTATTGAGCACGTTTTCGATAAATTCAAAACCAAAGATCACCATGAAGTAGTCTTAGCTTATTTGAATGGACAGTAGTCACTCACTGTAGTAATGAACGTAAAAATGCCAGTCGAGGGTGTCCTGAATTCTGTGTAACTGTCTAAACTTAAGCCTTAAATGCTAAGGATGGACAATATGGATAAGAAAGCACTCGAAGCTTTTGCTCGTGAAGCAGCAAAGTCAATTAAGACAGAATCTG
>NZ_CAWPQZ010000038.1:0-35544 GCF_963889785.1 Vibrio sp. S12_S33
AGAACGCCGATAGAAACATTAGAGGATGGGAAATCAATCTGGGCTGAAAAGAATCTAGCCCAGATATAATCTGACAGGCACCAAGTCGAAAAGTGGGTAACTGTCAGATCAGGTCTGAATTAGTACATGTAAATATTCATCCATCGACAAAAAAGCCCAATCCTATTGGTGGCAACTGGGCTTTTTTCTTCATGAATCAAATAACAATGTAAGCTACGTTCTTTCTCATCAATGATAGAGAGCAACATCAACCATCTTTATAATTCAAGCAAATGTTACCTCAGGTAACGATTCAAAACCTGGTTTAGCAAAAAAGTACCCTTGCATTAAATCTACGCCAGCTTCCATTAACCAAACGAATTCTTCTCTTTTTTCAATACCTTCAGCCAGTGGGGTTATATTTAGATCGCTGAATATTGCTAAGCAATGCTTAACGATGAATTGACGCGTTTATCTTGATGTATATCGCACACCAGTCCCATGTCTAATTTAATAATATCCGTTTGGAAATCAGCAAGTAGATTAAGTCCAGAATAACCAGAGCCAAAATCATCAGTCGCTGTTTTAAAACCAAACCCACTTATTTATGATCAACAAAAATGATGCTTGAAGTATCAAAACCACGCTCTTGAGACATATCGATAAATTTCTCAATCACTTCAGGTTCTACAGATGGTGTTCTTGCCAAAAGCCACAAATAATCTGTATTGGGTCCAGAAATGAACGCATATTGATAATCCTTCTCATCCAATTCAAATACAACATATGAACCATAAAATGGTCCAAAAAAAGAGACTTTTAGGTAGCCTTCTGAATCGCTATTCACAAAATAGGCTTTACCTTCAGCCTCTTGCCATTCGTTATTAGCTTGAGAAAATCCACTATTCAGTACCAGGACACCACCATCGCGTCTAAGATTGTACTCTGCTGTTACCTGAGTCAGTCCCCTTTCAAAAGAGTGATCAAGCCTGGCAATCTCATACCATTTACCTAAATAGTTATCGAGCTCAAAATTGGCCACCGGTTTTACCGAGTCTGGCATACCTAAGCAGCCACTAAGTACTAGTGTACTAATCATTAATAATATTTTCTTCAAGCTACCATCTCCTATTAAGTATCATTGACAGAGAGCAAACATTAAATACATACCACTGCATTGCCACACTACCGATGGTTTGATTTTTGAATATAACAACTTACTATGAAAACGAGTGAGTAAGTGAGTTCAAGCAGTAAGATTTGCAAGTAATTTTTCGCAGTCGCTTTTCAGTTTTATAAGTTCTTCAATATTCATCTTAGACATCCCCATCATCTCTACAGGTATTGTTTTTGCTTTTTCACGTAATTCGGTACCCTGCTCAGTGACTGAGATAATTCTAATCCGTTCGTCTTCTTGGCTACGAGTTCGGCTTACATACCCTTTCGTTTCCAAACGTTTTAGCAATGGCGTCAAAGTCCCTGAATCTAGGTGTATCCTACGACCTAGCTGTTTTACATTGATTGACTGTTCTTCCCAGAGCACCATCATCACTATGTACTGCAAGTATGTCAGATCAAGTGTTTTCAGTAGCGGTTGATATGCCCTTCCCATTGCATTAGAAGCACTGTAAAGCGCAAAACAGACTTGATTATCCAAACTTAGATACTCGTCTTGTGTTGATTTATCCATCTCTATTACTCACAACAAATATTAATTGTGCACAATATACTTGCACACTCTCAAACTTTCAATTAGTATCACTCCAACAAAGATTGTGTGCAATATAATTGCCAGCAATTTTAAGTGTATCAATATTACAAAAGGAAGAACAATCATGGCAGCACTTTACACCACATCAGCAACCGCATTAGCAGGTCGTAATGGCCAAGTTACTACCGATGACAATAAATTATCTTTGGCCTTGAGCTACCCGAAAGAAATGGGGGGAACTGGCGAAGCTACTAACCCAGAACAGTTATTTGCTGCTGGTTACTCAGCGTGTTTTTCAAACGCGATCTTGCATGTTGCACGTGAAATGAAAGTAGCCATTAAATCAGCACCAACAACCGCAACTATTGGTATTGGTCCAAACGATAAAGGGGGGTTCGCCTTAACAGTTAGCCTATCTGTCGAATTGGAATTAGATCAAGAACAAGCTATCGCTTTAGTTAATACCGCTCATCAAGTTTGTCCTTACTCAAACGCGGTACGTGGAAATATCGATGTACAACTAACGGTGAACGGCGTAACACTTTGATTAAATGAGAACACGTAGAAAGAAGGCTCCGAATATTGTTCTGGCCTTCTTTCTATTTGATAACGATATACTCTGTATCGCATTTTTACTAATAGCCCCACTTGTTTTTATGCACTTAATTTCATTTCTTTGCATATAAGCGTCAACAAATCATCACCTATGGCTTTCCCTGGCTGCAACTTCAAGTTGTTTGGGTATATACACTCATTTTGGGGTTAGTAATGAGCCAACTTTTATGCAACGGGATACCACCTATGTAATAACGTCAATGTTTGCCGTTTTAGTCATATCTTTCGATGCTAGAGGTGAGTTATGTAGCGAACAGGTTTGGAACCAGACGATAAGTTCACAACAAAGAGTGGATGATTGGTATAATTGACATGCTGAGTCATTTAATAATTTACTGCTGATTTACAAGCAACACATCTTCTTGCATAAAGAGTTTACACAAGATGAACTACATGCCCTTTGGCACCCTCAAAAATTGCATTCAATGAAAAACTAGAAAGCCATATTTTGGCGACGCAGAATATGCAGCTCTCTCTTACGAAGGAACACTTAGAGTTAGAAAAAGGCTATGCAGCCGTTACTCAGCAGGAACAACAATGGCGCTCATTAAATGGACACTGTGCGCAGTCAGGTATGCGTTACGTTGTATCAAACCAATCCCTAAAAACAGATATTGAAACGCTAATCAGCAAAATCGACACACTTAAAATGATCTATAAACAGGAAGAGATGATGCTGCTTGGTTCAAGGGATCAAGCCCCTCCACTCTCTATACCAATGGAAAGAATTTACGACCCCTCTAACTGAGTCAACTGCAGAAGATTTGAGTCGTTACTTTTTCGTGACCCGCATCTCACATCTGTCATTTGCTTAATAAGTATGTATAATCCGCCAGCTATTCATTCTTTCTTTAAATTTTGTTGATTTGGCATCACACAAACCGTGATAGACCAATCTTAATGCCTAGGAATATTTCGTTGATATCTACCGCTAACATCACCATGCAATTCGGCGCCGAGCCTTTATTTGAAAACATTTCTGCTAAATTTGGTAACGGTAACCGTTACGGTTTAATTGGAGCCAACGGATGTGGTAAATCAACGTTCATGAAAATTCTTAGTGGCGCGTTAGCGCCAAGTTCAGGTAACGTTTCTATTACTCCGGGACTAAAATTGGGCGTGTTAAGCCAAGATCAGTTTGCATTCGAGCAATACAACGTAATCGATGTAGTGATCATGGGGGACCGTAAGCTTTGGGAAATCAAACAAGAGCGTGACAGAATTTACTCTCTGCCTGAAATGAGTGAAGCTGATGGTATGAAAGTCGCCGAGCTAGAAAGCGAATTTGCTGAAATGGACGGCTACACAGCAGAAAGTCGCGCGGGTGATATTTTGCTGCAAGCTGGTATTGAAGAAGAGTTCCATTTTGGCCTAATGCAGCAAGTTGCTCCCGGTTGGAAACTGCGCGTCCTGCTTGCTCAAGCACTTTTTGCCAATCCAGATATCCTGCTGTTAGATGAACCGACCAACAACTTGGATATTCATACCATCAATTGGCTGGAAGAAGAGCTAAATCAACGTAAATGTACAATGATCATTATTTCGCACGATCGCCACTTCTTGAATTCAGTTTGCACTCATATGGCAGATATCGATTACGGTGAGTTACGTATCTACCCAGGTAACTACGAATATTTCCTTGAAGCATCGGGCTTGATTCGTGAGCAATTGTTAGCGAGCAATGCGAAAAAAACAGCAGAAATTAATGAACTACAAGATTTCGTCAACCGCTTTGGTGCGAACGCATCAAAAGCAAAACAAGCAAGTTCTCGTGCTAAGAAGATGGATAAAATCAAACTCGATGAAGTCAAATCAAGCAGCAGAATTAGCCCATCGATCGATTTTGGTGAAGGTAAAAAGTTGTATCGCCAAGCTCTAGAACTGCGAGATTTAAGTCATGCATTTGGTGACGAATTATTATTTGAAAACGGAAATTTATTGCTTGAAGCTGGCACTCGTTTAGCGGTAATTGGCGAAAATGGTGTTGGTAAAACCACCTTGTTACGCTGTCTTGTTAAAGAACTAGAACAAACTCATGGTACAGTTAAATGGTCTGACAATGCGTCTATCGGTTACTGTCCTCAAGATAGTACCGCTGATTTCGATAACGATTTAAGCATCTTCGATTGGATCTCACAATGGCGCACAGCCAAACATGATGACTTGATGGTGCGAGGCATTTTAGGCCGCTTACTATTCACCGCTGACGATGCTAATAAAAAAGCCAAAAACTGCTCCGGTGGTGAAAAGAACCGCTTATTGTTTGGCAAGTTAATGATGCAAGATATCAATGTGCTGGTCATGGATGAACCGACCAACCATATGGATATTGAAGCCATTGAAGCGCTGAACAACGCGCTTAAAGTTTACAAAGGCACATTGATTTTTGTCAGCCATGACCGTGAATTTGTTTCGTCTCTTGCTACCTCAATTATTGATGTAAAAGACAAACAACTGGTTCATTTTCAAGGTACATATGATGAATACCTTTCTCATCAATTAAAAATGTTGACGGTAGCCTAAGTAACCTATTTAACTAAAAACATTAACAAAACGCCATTGATCACATAGAAGATCAATGGCGTTTCTTATATCTTGTACGATGCTTTATATCTGTACTCACTATGACTGTATATAGTCATCATGTCAGGCCAATCGCCTTAAATATTAATGAGTAAACAATGTCTAAATTATTTTTCAAAGGTCGTATAGAAACGCGTCAAAACCATGTTCTTTCTGGCTACAATGTAAACCGTGACATTAAGGCTGGAACTGAAGAATCTCCGATTTCTGTAGTCGTAAAGACTGAAAAGCGAAAAGCTGAAATTGAAAAACTCGTCTCTGAACATTCAATTATTGCCAATATTGTTGTTGATACTGGGAGAGAGGAAAATACCGTTGAGCTAGATACACTGCTTAATAAACCCAAGACGATTACGTTTGAAAAAAAACCTAACCGTAATGATCCATGTATTTGTGGTAGTGGCAAAAAATATAAGAAATGCTGCGCTTAAATTATACCTTTCCTATTTGAATCGGCTGCGGTGTTTGTTGGCTACCTTTGCGCAGACTTCCATCAATAGCAGATATTTTCCGCTCTAAAAATGCAATACATGATGTACAAAAAGCCCATGTATTGCATTATCCCCCTTCTACTTGAAGTGGTTTGGGTATAGATAGCCGTAAATTCTACTTATTTATAGAAAGCTTCTACTTCACCTTTCAGTTTAATCAGCATTGGTTGACCGAAACGATCTTTCGCTTTAGGTGAAGGGATTTTTACCCAACCTTCACTGATGCAGTATTCTTCAACGTCTGTACGTTCTTTACCGTTAAGACGAATACCAATATGGTGCTCAAAGCACTCTGCCACATGATATGGACTGCGAGGGTTGCCAGCAAGGTGATCTGGTAAAGCTGGTTTAGCGTTAGTGTCGCTCATATTCATAACCTGAAGTATGTAAAAAGTGCGCTATTGTAGACTGAACTGCACCAGCAATACTAGACACTTAACTAAGCGACAAGTTGACTGGGCTTAGAAACCCAAGAGCAAAAACTTCACCAATCTATTACACAGCACAACTTCGGTATTAGACGCTCAGTTACAGTAAGCAGCGGAATAGCACTTCATCAAGAGGCGCTAAAAACCACTACTTTTCGTCGTGCAGATGAAGCGCTGTATCAAGCGAAAAAATCAGGAAAAAACTGTTTTCGCGTTGCTATTGGGTCTAAATGACATAAAACCTAATTAACTCTGTTTAATGTTCAGGAACACTGCTGTGCACCATTTTTAATTCAAGAATAGAGCCCATCGGTGGGTAAAGAATTACGTTGTCGATATACTTAGCAATTTGTCGGTAACATCAGCGACGATAAAGCGGTTTCTTCCTTGATGTTTAGCTTGGTATAAAGCTTCATCGGCTAAGCAATAAATCGATACAATTGATTCATTTCCCTTCGGGATGAACGTTATAACACCCTGTGAAACCGTGACATGATCTGTTGTTTGACTATAAGCGTGAGGATAATGGATATTTTCAACTTCCTGTTGAATACGCTGAGCGGCAATTTGGGCCTGCTCAATGTCTGCATGACCAATTAATACCACAAACTCTTCACCGCCATAGCGTCCTACATATTCATCGGTACGGGAAAATAACTCATCCACCATTTGTGCTAGGGTAATAAGGCACTTATCACCCTCGATGTGACCATAGTTATCGTTAAACAGTTTAAAATGGTCAACATCTAACAAAATCATCGTGATAGGAAAGTGGTGTCGACCATGTAGGCTAATCATCTCTTTAAGCTTGTCATCCATAAAACGTCGGTTAAAAACTTGAGTTAACCCATCCTCATTTGCTTGCTGTTGCAATACTTTGTTGAGCTCTTCGAGTTTCACTGTCGCATGCTTCAATTCTCGTCGCATATTTGCTATACGCTGCATAGCGATCAATTTAGAATTGAGCACTAATTTATCTACCGGTTTGGTGAGGTAATCATCACCACCAACGTCGATAGCTTTGGCGATCATCGACGGATCATCATGGCCACTAAGGAAAATGATTGGCACCCATTCATGATATTGCTCGCGAATTTTTTGTGATACTTCAAAACCATCCATCTCTGGCATTGAGATATCAAGCAACACTAACTCGGGATCAAATTGAGAATAGATATCCAAAGCCTCTTGACCACTACTCACCGCTTTTACGCAATGACCCAGTTGTTTGAGACGAATAGCGAGCTGCATTCTATCGAGTTGTACATCATCAACCAGCAAGACCCTCATTGAAGAACCCGAACTTTTCATCACAACTCCACCTGTTTTCATCTATGTGTCTACGTATAACACAGATTCATCCACTTTTATCGATTAATTTTGCACACAATATTGACTTTTCGCCATAAATTTTTAGCATGTCATTTTACCCTAAAGAGATACCTTCATGTCTGAAGTAACCCAAACCGAGCAACCTGTAGTGGACTTAGAAACCATTTCACCAGAACTGCGTCAAGTAATCGAATTTGACCAAGTACCAGAAGCGATGTACTACATGGTGACGTCTATACATGAAGTATCTGAAGAAGCTGTACGTGAATCTTGGAGTTCTCTACCTGCCAGTGCCCAAAACGTATTGGATAATTTTGAACAATTCCATGCGTTAATTTCTGTCAGCCAAGCTTTTGCTGGTGTTAATGTGATGGAAGAATTTCCAACACTGAACTTACCAAAAGAGATGAGTGACCAGGACAAAGAAGAATACCGCACGCAACTTCTTGACCAAGTGCTGCACAACTGCGTTAAAGACATGGTTAAGCAGATCAAGAAAGCACGCCGAGATCCAATCCTAAAGCGTGACTTTAAAGAAGTATTTGCAAAATAAGTGCTTGAAGTTTAATTCAATAAACCAAAGCCGTCATTCATATTGGCGGCTTTTTACTTTGTCCTGTGGGTAACGACATCTATATAAAATTACACTTAGTGAGTAAAGACAATATCGCGTTGAGATACACTCACCCCCTTAATTTGCACAAAAACATCAGTTCCAATTTCCAGTTGCAGTTCATCGAGCGCCCACTCCGTTATTGTGGCCCATAAATAGCATTGTTCGGCCAACTCTAGTTGTATTGCGATACTTTTTTTACTAGCACCTTGTTGCTGCTTTTCAATTTGACTCACCTTCGCAGATAGAATATTACGAATAGAAGAACGACTGGGCTTATCAAGCGTTACTGAAACATCATTAGCACGTATTTGCAGCCGAACTGAGGAACCAATTTCGCCTTCAACATGTTGAACCCACAGCTTAACCGTGTCAGCCAATTCAACTTGTGTGAGTGCATAGTGCTGATTTTGCTGGTAAATATGCGCGGAAAACAAACTACTTTGTTCAGAGAAGGATTGCCATGGCCGCATGTGACTTGATGACCACACTTGTTCAATATTCCCACTTGTCACCACCTTACCTTGCTCAATAACCACCAGATGATCCGCCAAACGTAAAATTTCATTCATACTATGGGTGACATAAAGAATAGGCAGTTTTACTTTTTTCGCCAACTCTTCCAAGAACGGCATCACCTCCCTTTTACGCGGAAGATCGAGCGAAGCCAGTGGTTCATCCATCAGCAACACATCCGGCTTGGATAACAATGCACGGCCTATCGCCACGCGTTGTTTTTCTCCCCCGGAGAGATCATGCGGGTAACGCTCAAGCAAATTGTCTAATGCCAACAGTTTGGTGATAACGGCAAAATAGCCGGCATCATTCACTTTGACGCCATAGTTTAAGTTACCTTTGACGCTATAGTGTGGAAACAAACGCGCCTCTTGGAACACATAACCAATTTTACGCTGTTCAACGGGAAGGTTAATGCTCTTATTACTGCTATAAACTAAGTGTCCATTGATTTCAATTTCACCATCATCTGGTTCAACTAAGCCACTGATGGCATTGATTAACGATGTTTTACCGGCTCCTGAACGGCCAAAAATAGCGCAAATCCCTGATCCGGGAAGGATAAGGTCAACATTTAACCGAACTTCACCTAAGTACTTGTTAAATCGAACCTTTAGTTGACTCACGATGGTGCTCCCAAACGCAGCTTCATTTTGCGGCTAATCCACTCTGAAACAGACAAAGACGCTAAAGCAATCGCTATCGATATCATGCACAATCTCGCAGCTTCCATTTCTGCTCCTGGAGTTTCTAAAAAGTTATACATAGCCAATGGTAGGGTTTGTGTCTCACCAGGAATATTAGAAACGAAGCTGATGGTAGCACCAAACTCCCCTAAACTACGGGCAAAAGAGAGCATAGTACCCGTTATTATTCCCGGTAACGTCAATGGTAAAGTAATGGTGACAAAAACTTTAAACGGCGAGGCGCCAAGCGTTCGCGCCGCTTGCTCTAATTTAGGGTCAACACTTTCTAAACTGAGTCGAATTGCTCTAACCATTAACGGTAATGCGACCACAACACAAGCCAATACTGCACCTCGCCAACTAAAGCTAAAGCTAATATCAAACCATTTATCGAGCCATTGCCCGATAACTCCTTGCTTCCCCATACTCATCAACAATAAATAGCCAATGACGACTGGTGGTAAAACTAGTGGCAAATGAACTAAGCTGTCTAGCGCACTTCTACCCCAGAATTGCTTTCTCGCGAGTATCCACGCCAACAATAAACCCAGAGGCAATAACCAAACCACGCTGTAAAGCGCCACTTTTAGGCTCAATTGTAAAGCGAACCATTCATATTCAGAGAGCAAACTTTTCATTTCCTATCGCTACGCGAAAGCCATGCTTTTGCAGTATTTGTTTTACTTCATCGCTTTGCAGATACCGTGCAAGCATATCGACGCCCTCTTTGTTGGTGATTTTGACCAGAGGATAATGAATAGCGCTGTGCAATTGTGGGGCAAATTCATGAATCACTTTTACTTTGTTACTCATTAGTGCATCGGTTTTATAAACGATTCCTAAATCAGCTTCTTGCCGTTCCACTAGAGCAAGAACTAGTCGCACATTATTGGTTTGGGCTAACTTTGACGACAATGCCGACCAGACATTCAACTTAGTTAACGCTTCTTTAGCATACATACCTGCAGGAACCGACATTACGTTACCCACAGCCAAACGAGAGCCGTCAAGCGCGCTCAACCAAGCATTGACATCATGAGCAGCCAATGTACTCAGTGGCGATGAATTGGACGCGATCAACACCAACTGGTTCCCCGCCAATAAGGACACATCATGGCGATCAATCACGTTTTTTTTAATCAAATGTGTCACCCATTTATCGTTAGCTGAGATAAAAATATCGGCGGGAGCACCTTGTTCAATTTGACGCGCCAATGCCGCAGAACCAGCATAAACAGAAACTAATTCTACATCCGATTGCATTGGATAAGAGTCAATCAGTTCATTCACAGCATTAGTCATCGACGAAGCAGCGTAAATCGTGATTTTTTCTTGCGCTAGTACATTGGCGCAGCAAAAGAGTGCCGTCGCTAACGCGATTATTTTTCTCATTTTAGTGTACCTATTCATCTGATTACATTCACAAATCTGGCCACAATAGTGCTAAATCTAAATGCTCTTCAATTGCATCTGCAATACGGTCAATCGCCTGCTCTTTTTGTGCAACATGATCATAATACTGGATACTTCGTGCCCCCGCCCAGCGACAAATCAGATCTGTGGCGTCAAAACTATCGAAAATACCATGTAAATAAGTGCCCATCACTTGCTGGCAGTCACTGTGCAAACCATCGTTTTTTCCTGAACTCAAGTTTATGATGGCTGATGAAGGCACAGCAATAGGAGTGGAGCGTCCAACGTGGATTTCATAACCCGACACCTGTGCTTTTCCTTGCGGCAAAATTAGTTCACCTTGCACATTGGTGAGCTGCTTTTCAGCGGTCAATTCCGTGGTCATATCTAATAACCCGAGTGCTTTACTTTCTCCTGGCAGACCTTCAACACCGAATGGGTCACTAATCGTATGGCCAAGCATTTGATAGCCGCCACAAATGCCTAGTACTTTGCCGCCAAACCTTAAATGACGCTTTATATCAACATCCCAACCTTGTGTACGAAGGTAATCAAGATCCGCGCGCACCGACTTACTTCCCGGCAGGATGATCAAATCCGCCTTGTCTAGTCGTTCCCCTTTTCCGACATAGCGTAAATCAATATCTGAGTTTAAACGCAGCGCATCAAAATCGGTATGGTTACTAATGCGAGTGAAGACAGGCACCACCACACGCAGTTTTACATCTTCATTTAAGACTTGGCTATTGGTGATTGCATCTTCAGCTTCTAAGTCAAACCCGTGCAAATATGGCAACACGCCAATGACCGGTTTACCTGTTTTTTCTTCGAGCCAATCCAGGCCTGATTGGAGTAAGGCAAGGTCGCCACGAAAGCGGTTAATCACAAAACCTTGTACGCGGTTTTGTTCCGATTCAGATAAAAGAGCCAAAGTGCCAAATAAATGGGCAAAGACACCGCCTCTGTCAATGTCAGCAACAATAATCACCGGCACATCAGCAGCTTCTGCAAACCCCATATTCGCAATATCATTTTCGCGTAGATTAATTTCTGCTGGGCTACCTGCACCTTCAATCATGACACTTTGGTACTCATGACGTAGCCGTGCAAAAGAATCTAAAACGGTCTCCATAGCCACTTTTTTATAATCGTGGTAGCCGCTCGCCTCCATATTAGATAGAGCTCGACCTTGCAAAATGACTTGTGCACCAGTATCCGAGTTAGGCTTAAGCAGCACAGGGTTCATATGTACCGAAGGCTCAATTCCGCACGCTTGGGCTTGCACCGCTTGCGCTCGACCGATTTCACCACCGTCAGATGTTACGGCGCTGTTTAATGCCATGTTTTGTGGCTTAAATGGGGCAACCTTTACCCCTTTACGCAATAAAACACGGCACAAACCTGCCACCAAGACACTTTTGCCTGCATCTGACGTCGTGCCTTGCACCATTAAAGACTTTAATGTCGATTCCATACGAACTCTATTCAATAAATTTGACATCAATCATACCGCCACAGCCACACTTCACTCAACAAGATGAATGGAATATTAATACTGCCCTCAGTTCTCATTCAAAATCAACATGTTCTAATCACATCATCAAAACAGCAAACCGATAAAGGAATAGATAATGAAACGTACCACACTAGCTTTAGCCGCTTCGATGATAATTGCTCCTGTTTTTGCTTTCGCAGGTGATCACCATAAAAACCAAAATAACACCGCCATTAACTACAGTGGGCCCATTGAATTAACTTCAGTAGAATCATTACTGCAAGACACCAGCATGTTTACCGAAAAGCACGTTGTGGTTGAAGGGCAGTTAATTCGTCAAATTCGACACGACAAGTTTATCTTTAGCGATGGTAAAGGAGAGATTCAAGTCGAATTGGATGATGATATTCACTTGGAAGCACCTATTAATGCAGAAACTAAAGTGCGCTTGTTTGGTGAGTATGAAGGCGGTCGCACCCCTGAAATCGAAGTTGATCAAGTGCAAATACTCTAGAATCTCTTAGATTCGCGGCTTCTTGTTTTTGATAAATAACAATAAAGCGCTAATTTTTAATAAAATGGCCTGTAATTTGCAGGCCATTGTTGTATCTTAATTCCTTTGTTTTACATCATTCAGGACGAAGCGTACATGTATAAAAAAGCGTACTCACTGAGCCTAGTCGGGTTGGCATCTGTTCTTTCTTTTTCAGCGCAAGCAAATAATTTTAGTTATAACTTTTTTGAAGTGAGAACCGCAGTAAACCCTGAATCTTCTGGCGTCGAATTCAGTACCTTATTGACTGAAAATACACACATTATCGCTCGTTATGATTCTCGGTTTGACGGTGATTGGGATGCCGCAGGTGGTATTGGTTTTAATGGGCCAATCAATCAATTTGCCGATGTATTCGGACAGTTGCTTATTCACCATATAAAGCAAACCGATGAAGAAGGTGGAGATAGCGGAACTCAAATGGAATTTAATATTGGCAGTCGTATCTGGTTATCAAACCAACTCGAAGCTAGTTTTAAACTTGGGAAGAATGATAAACGTTCCGTATTTGGTGCGGGTGTACGTTTCCATTCTACCGAACAATTATCACTCAGTGCAGAAACCAAAAACAATGGCGTTTATGGCCCTCAAATCACCATGAGTGTCCGTTTCCAATTTTAAATCCAAACTGGTGCACTTTATATTTGGTGCGCTAGTTTTTTACTGCTTCAAGCTCACTCATTTTCCTGTCAATTACTGGCCGCTAAATTTGACCTACTCCACGAACTGAGAAATATGGAAGCGACATCTCAAATGGCAACGCTATACTATGCACTCAATAACTTATGCGTACCGTTATGTTTCGTTCATTATATAAATATTTAGCCCAATGGTTACTTGTCTGTGCCGTATTAGGGATTGTGCCTCTACTTTACTTTGTGCATGAATTCGACAAAACCCAGCAACAGACTTTGCAGTTGATCGAACAAAAAAACCATTCCCAATTGGAATACCATAAGCACGAATTGCTTGCTGCGATCAGCAACGTTTATGAATCGACTGAAGTCCTTTCTACCAATGGCATGCTATATAATGCACTGCGTGATCCAATAGAACTCAATATTGAAGCCTTACAAGATCTCTGGGTACTCAGCACCAGAGTACAAAATCTATACTCATGCTTAAGGCTTTTTGATGCATCAGGTAACGAGCTGGTTCGAGTCAATCAGCAAAACAATGTTACCGAAGTTGTACCCCAAGACCGCCTACAAAACAAATCACATCGTGACTATTTCCAATATGCGCAAAGTCTGCCGCCAAATCAAATCAGTGTATTTGGCATTAACCAAAAGATGGAGAATAGTCAATTAGTCTCTCCCAAGCAGCTTGTCTTTAGAATTATTGCGCCCATTGATTTTGATGGCAAAAGGCAAGGCTATTTCACTGCCAATTTAAGTATTGAACATCTTAATAAAAGACTGGCTTATAATTTAGATACATTAGTGCGTCCTGACATTATTGCGCGAGATGGTACTTATATACACGCAGAAGATTCAACGCTGCTATTAAGTGATGATTCTGTCGATTTTCATTCCACCAATATAAGTGCACTAGCACCGAAATTATGGCAGGCAATGCAACTTTACCATTCCGGCAACATCACAGATAACGGTACTGGATACAGCTTTATTTCAGTTCCACTGGAAAGTGTATTTCCCGGCATGGATTCTCTCTATTTACTCCGCACATTAGATGTACAAACCATAAACCAGTTAGTTAATGAACAACACATGACAATACAGTTCCAATCGATCGTTGTGGCACTATTGGTGATGTTTATCTCTGGCTTGTGTGTTCGTTGGAATGCCCACCACGATAAAAACAGTATTGAAAGTAAATTAGCTAGAGCAGCGATGAATGGTATGTCAGCTGTGGTCATTACTGATCGCAATAACCGAATCATTAAAGTTAACCACGAATTTACACGAATTAGTGGCTATACATTAGCAGAGGTAAGAGGAAAACAACCTTCCGTTTTTTCTTCTGGTAGACACAACCAAGAGTTCTACATGAATATGTGGAAAGTTCTTCAAGATGAAGGAATATGGGAAGGTGAAGTCGTTAACAAACGTAAAGATGGTTCTTTGCAAACGGAAATCCTTCGGATTCAAACCATTCGAGATACGCTTGGTATTATTCAATTTTACGTTGCCTCGTTTGTCGATATCAGCCATCGCAAAGAGTTAGAAGATAGACTGCGCGAGCTTAGTGAAAAAGATTCATTAACCAATATTTGGAATCGCCGAAAATTCGACCAAGAAATTCGTTCGGAATGCATGCGCGTCAAACGTTATCCAAATTGTGAGCAGTCATGCCTCGCTATTATCGATATCGATCACTTCAAAAGAATCAATGACAAGCTCGGGCATGCTGAAGGCGATAAAATCATACGTTCCGTTGCCTGGCAGCTGAAAGAATATTTAAGAGAAACCGATTTTCTTGCTCGAATCGGCGGAGAAGAATTTGCCATTATTATGCCGCATACGCTTCTCACAGAAGCTGAATTGGTCATGCATCGTTTGCGCGTTGCCGTTCACTTAAACCATAAAAGAAATGTGTCAATCAGCATCGGGGTGACAGACATTACAGAGAAACCCGAAGATGCGTATAAACGAGCAGACATTGCTTTATATGAGTCGAAAACGTCAGGACGTAACCTCGTATCCGTTTTAGCAAGCATTGAAATGGGTCAATTCGCTTAGCATACTCAGTTCGCCTCAAAAAAATATTGCTCTAATTTTGTGCAGCAATACAGTATTAGATTTTTAACCTATTGTTTAGATTAACTTTTCATTGTGGCTCGAAAATTGTACCACTCTCTATGATGGAATATGAATTGCACATATTTAGGGAGAAATAAGATACAAGACACATTAACAGTCGTGTTAGCAGGTGGTATGGGCTCTCGACTATCCCCCCCCCGCTCGTACTGTATCTTCTGCCACCGGTAACGAGGGTATTTTTATCAATTCAATTATTGCCAACGGTGTAGTCAACTCTGGCGGTTCAGTCCAGCACTCAATTGTATCTTCTAATGTAAGAATTGATGATGGTGCGACTGTTGTTGATAGCATTTTATTCGATGATGTACAGGTAGGAGCTGGATGTGAGCTGACCAACTGCATTATTGATAAGCATGTAAAAGTGCCACCGAATACAAAAATAGGACTGAACCGCGCAGAAGATGCACAGCGTTTTCATATCTCGGAGAAAGGTATCGTAGTTGTACCGGAAAGTTATCAATTCTGACAAAACCGACTAAAAAGCAAAGCCTTAGCAAATACTAAGGCTTTATTATTACTTTACTCTACACTATCAAAGTTAAGGGCAGGTTGTTTCATCCCAGAACCAGTTTGATTGCGTTGGCGACTCCCATACTCCTGGGTTGTTTTTCGCAATAAAACATTTGCCGTCATAAATGACCACATCTCCCGACTTCACTTGCGTTGAACCTGGAATCCATTCGATGACATTGCTAGGATCGGTACTGCCACCACCAGTCTCTCCTCCCGTTTCGCCACCAGTTCCACCTGAAGAAAGATCAGCGACAGGTAAATCCGGTTGTTCAAATTTAAAGGCGTAATCAACACCGTTAATATTCACGCTGTAATTTGCAGGGCCAGAGATTGGCAAGTAATACACCATATCAAGCTCGTATATGCCACCGGCAGGTAACGATTTCCAATTTGGTAAACTAAACGCTACACGGTGCATAGTTCCATCTAAACCACCAATGTTATTGGCACGAGTATGCCCTGACGCTATTACTTTCAAACCACCACCAGATTGGTCTTTAGCATTATCAGGAGCAGAAACCGGGATATCAAATTGGAATTCAGTGCCACCAGGTATCTCTTGTCCGGTATTATTAGTGAAGGTGATTTTAGGATTAATGGGATAATTTTGATCGCCAACTTTAAACCCACCAATCGCAACCGTGATATCAACGCTTTCGTTGGCAATAGCCGTGGTCGCCAATTGATTTCCATATGGTGTTGCTGACTTAAACTTCTCATAAATGGCTTTGGTCATGGTATTACCCATATGATACTCACCATTGCCCGAGGTACACGCTTGTTCCGTTGTATCGATACTGGTTCTATTGCCGTTAGCATCAAGCATGTAACAGCTATAATCTCCCGCCAACTCCCAGAACATAATACCGCCAATCTCTTTGTCAATAACGTAATCGGCCTTAACGTTAATCGATTCTTTATCCTCCGTTGACAAGAACACACCTTTTTCTGCATTCCACAACCAAGGAGCAACGGCAACACTGTCATAGTGACGCGTATAAGAACCAACAAATTTATCATCAGGGTCATTAACTGGGTCAAGCTTGTAAGCTTCAGCATAAGAACCCCAAATTCCTTTTTCTAGGTTTTTTGCATGCCACATCGGATTCGAACCTGCGCCCATTTCATTACCTTTCTGGTCTGTGTCATGCCACATATTGTCAATACCAACCGCGCCATGTCCGCAGTTGTTCTTCTCACCTTCACCGGTACCTGGTGCACACTCTGCTTGGTTTGGTAATGCCGCACGTCCCCAAAGACCATTATCCCCGCCCGTTACGCCTTGCCAACCTCGGGTATAATAAGGAATACCAATATTAATACGACCAGCCGGCATTGAACCGCGGAAGTAATGATAAGCCCAGTCAGTATTCAGATAACCAATACCACCATACTGAGCCGTACCGTAAACGTTCCACTGCATCAGTTCAGAGTCTTTACCTGTGTCATACAGTGCAGCGTTATGGCCTACGTGATCATTCCACGCACCATGTAAGTCGTAAGACATGATGTTCACGTAATCTAAATATTTAGTTACATCAAAGGTTTCCATACCACGTAATAGGTAACCAGAAGAAGGCGCTGCAATGGTTAACATATAATGATGATCATCTAACGCTGAAGCTTCATCTAATTTTTGACGTAATACTTTCATCAACTCTTGGTAGGACGCCCACAAATAGGCTCGGCGAGATTCCATTATCGCTTTATCATCAGGATTACCTGCGCCAGCCATTGAAGTTGGGTATTCGTAATCGATGTCTACGCCATCAAATTGATATTTGCGGATCATCTCAACAGCCGAAGTAGCAAACTTTTCAATACCTGCATGGTTGATAGAACCGTCTGCATTAGTTGTCATGGCATAGAAACCACCATCCGCAATACGACTACCATTCGTATCGAAATGACCACCAGTTTCCGCCCAGCCGCCAATTGAAATCAGTGTTTTCACATCGTGTTTCTTTTTGGCGGTCGCTAGCGCCCCAAAGTGTCCTTTGAAACCTAAGCTTGGGTCAATTTCGACGCCAGGCCATTCTTTACCCACCACGGCATTGTTGGGGTCATTCACATCACCAACATTCACTTTGCCATCCGAGCCAATGCTAACAAACGCATAATTAATGTGGGTCAGTTGCTCCCATGGGATATCTTTCACCAAGTAAGAGGTTTGTTCATTATCACCAGCGCGCCAACTGGTGAAATAGCCAATCACACGACGAGGGTGATCAGCGCCCATTTTTTCTCTACCCTCTTCGTCGTAGATAGAGCAATAAGGGACATTGACCCCTTCAGTTTGATATAACCCATCAGGGCGACAATTGCTGGCTGTTGGTGCACCTTTGACCGTGAGTGTGGTTGAATTTGAATCCGTGGTTGCGCCTAAATTATCTGTAGCGCGGGCAAATACTGCCACGCTTCCCGCTTTAGTTGTAACGTAATCTAACGAATAAGGCGCTGTTGTTGCGCTACCGACTAGAGCCCCTGCAACAAAGAAATCAACCTTATCAACGCTACCATCAATGTCAGCAGCCGTTGCCGTTAAAGTAACAGCGCCCCCAACATCAACTGACGTTGCTGAAATGATCATATCAACGCTTGGCGGTTGATTACCCGGTAGTTGTGATTCTTCCACCGTTAGTGTCACCGCACTTTTCGCGCTCGCCTCCCCTTTATCATCTACGGCGATCACGCTGACCTCATGAGATCCAGCGATGGCTGTCCAAGACGTGCGGTAAGGTGCCGAAGTTACGATAGCAACTATCGCCCCATCAACAGAAAATTCAACGCGTGCAATGCTACCATCACTGTCAGTTGCATCAGCGCTAAGTAAAACGGCATCACCGTTAGCCACTACATCGCTAGCTAGTGGAGAGGTTAAGTTGGTCGTTGGTAATTTATTGACATCACCACCGGAAGTTGCACAACTACCTAGCACTTTCCATTGCGCATAGTCCCCCGAAAAATTGGCTGGATCATTACCTTGTGTCCAGTAATTTGCTTGGTAGGCCACACCTTGGTGTTGAACTTGCTTGCCACCAGTGTATATCGTACTAGCATCCCACGCAGCAATGAGGTCGCAATCAATCGCTGCGTAGCTATTGAAGGCCATTAAACAAGAGGCGGTCAAAGTGCTAAGAGTAAACACTCTCGATGTCACTTTTCTCTTTGGTAGGTTCATCGCTATTCTTTCCTTAATTTATTGTTTCATTGGAAAAATCCATAAAAAATTAAATATGGACTTAAATTCTCATGTAAAACAACTCTAGAATAGCTTGCTAATTAAGCACTCAAATTTGTTCAAATATCCAAAATCACTCGCAATAAGTCGCCACTACACTGCAAATAAAACATGGTTATTTTGCATCAACAACTAATAATTGATGAATTAAACATATAAATAAAGCGGCCTAGGCCGCTTAAAAAAATAGAGACTATTATTCTATCTTCTCTGATTCAAACAATATCTAAAACCAACGTCGACGCAATAATGTGCTGAATACCAACAGCAATGACCACCAACCTAAAGATCCGCCACCAGAATCTGAACTTGGTGGATTTAAATAAGCTTGTCGTTTGGCTTCAGTAGCAACGAACTTCGGTGATTCACTACCATTCATTACACTATCAATCCAATCGGCATAATCATGAATTTCAGTAAACACCGATGTCGCGCCAAACGAAGATGATGGGTCACCACATCGAGTCGCAGGACCAAAACTGGTTAGTCCAACTTGGATGTATTCGCTGCCATGTGACCAAAATAAAGGACCACCTGAATCACCTTGGCAAGTGGCGTTTTCAAGACCAGTCGAACCACTGAACACACCTTGCATGCATAAATTGGTGGCGGTGGTCGATTCATAATTACACAAATGATTCGGTACAAAGGTTAAGCTGGTTTGTAGCAGTAATGTATTATTATCAACATTAGAAGAAGTATTGCCGTGCCCTACCGCGACAAATTGTTCACTAGATGAGCGGTAGGTTGCATCAGCGCCAGCATCAGGGCGTTTTAAATAGTTAACAGATGAAACGGTTGTCAGTGGTGTTTCCAGTTTTAGAATCGCAATATCATCTAATAGCGTCGTATTGTTATACGTTGATGGATAATAAATCGCAGCGACTTTGCCTTTTTCCGATATATTATTGGGGAAATCACGTTCATCTTGCAGTTGTGGCACGACGGATGTAAAAAGCTGGACTTTCTCATTGCCGTAAATACAATGTGCAGCCGTTAATATATATTGATTGCTCAGTAATGAAGCGCCACAGTAACTAGCGGTTCCGTAAAACTGTGTATAATCATTTTGATCAAAAAACAGACTTGCCATGGATGGAAAGGTTGTCACATCTGCATACGAGCCATTAACGATATAAGGCTTTACATCAACAGCGCAAACATTGCTCGAAACGGCAAGTGAAAAAAAAAGTACTACCCACTTATTCATAATGTCATTCCTTATCATTAAGAATTTAGATAGTACTTAATATTCCATAAATAGCACAGATTTTTATTACGCGACTATTTAAATTCTGTATGCGTTAGCCTCGGTAATAACGCTGTGGAACAAACGGCATTTTTTCTACGGCCATTGGCAGCATTTTACCACGTACTTGAGCAAATACCTGCGTACCAATTGCTGCTAAATCAGCGCGCAGATAAGCCATGGAAACAGGTTTACCCGCCGTTGGGCCAGCCGTACCGCTGGTCACAATACCGATTTTATTGTTATCAGCGTCAAATAGCTCTGTACCTTCACGTACAGGGGCTTTGGTTAGACCGACTAACCCAACGCGTTTACGTGAAACATCTTTAGTTTCAATCTGCTTTAATATGATATCAGCCCCAGGGAAGCCACCAGCGCGTTCACCATCGACGCGACGAGCTTTACTGATACCCCACAATAAGCTTGCCTCAACTGGTGTGGTGGTTGTGTCGAGATCATGCCCGTAAAGGCAGAGACCACATTCAAGACGTAGTGAATCACGTGCACCAAGGCCGATCCACTCAACTTCGTCATAAGCCGTTAATTGACGAGCAAGACGCTGCGCTTGCTCAGCTGGAACAGAGATCTCGTAGCCATCTTCACCGGTATAACCACTACGGCTAACAATGCATTCAACACCATCTAAATCCAAAATTTTCACATCCATAAATAACATAGAGGCAACTTGCGGCTGAATACGTGCTAGCACTTCAGCCGCTTTCGGACCTTGAAGCGCTAAAAGAGCGCGATCTTCAATAATTTCCAGTTCTACACCTTGAGGTAAATTAGCTTGTAAATGAGCAATGTCTTGCTCTTTACAGGCGGCATTCACCACAACAAACAGATGGTCGCCTAAATTAGCCACCATCAAGTCGTCCATGATCCCGCCTTGTTCATTAGTAAAGAAAGCATAACGCTGCTTGCCCGCTGGCAGGTCAATAATATCAACCGGTACCAATGCTTCTAGGGCTATTGCTGAATCAGCACCACGTAAACGCAACTGGCCCATATGAGAGACATCAAACAAACCAGCCGCTTCACGCGTATGCAAATGCTCTTTTTTAACACCAAGAGGATATTGCACAGGCATATCATAGCCAGCAAATGGCACCATTTTTGCGCCGACTTCATTGTGCAGAGCATGTAACGGGGTAGTAAGTAATGTTTGATTTGCATTATCTTGAGTCATTTTTGTCTCCATTTCAGTCGACCCTGCGGGGAGTTTTACGCCTCATCAAGGCAAACTGCACCACATGAAAGAAACTCTGTTTCCAATAGTGAACAAGAATGCGCTCGATTGATGGGATTCACAAGTTCAAAACCGGGCTAATTGGCAAAATTAACAACTTAATCACAATTTAGAAGAAAAAAGAAAGGCGCTTCATTGAGCAATAGTTGCTCCACGAAACGCCTTTTTCAGCAGATGAGCGCAAAAGCAACCGTTCGCCTTTATTATAGGAAACTTAATCTTTTCTTAATTATTTAGCTGTTACCCACAAAATTAGCGCATCATCGTCACTGACAGAGACCAACATGTGCCCCATATTAGCATCGTAATAAACACTATCACCTTCGGCTAAACGCACCGGCTCATAAAATTCGCTGTAAAATAAAACGTCACCAGAGAGAATGAGTAAAAACTCCTCACCGTCGTGTCGAACCCAGTCATTGTATTCTTCAAATGCTCTTGCTCGCACTCGACTTTTGAACGGCATCATCTTTTTATTCGAAAGCTGCGTTGCCAACAATTCATGTTCGTAAGTGGGCGTAGGATGCGGCTTACCTTCACCGCAACGAGAAATATCCCTCCGCCCCGTAGCAAGGATTTTCTTAGGTGGTTCAAAGAGTTGAGGCATATCTATTTGCAAACCATGCGCAAGTTTTTGCATCGCTTGAAAGGTTGGTGATATCTGTTCGTTTTCGATTTTGCTTAATGTTGAACGGGCAAGCCCGGTGCGCTGGCTAGCCTCTTCTAAGGTAATACCCAGTTTGGTGCGAATGTCTTTGATTCGCTGACCAAGCTTTAATGGCTCTATGGTTTGCTCGCCGCTTTCTTTGGCAAGTGTGAGTGATGGGTACTCATCATAAATGTCTTCAGACATGCTTTCCCTCGATTATCATTTCTTCCTGATCACGAAAATCATTGTGGCATGAAGCAGCCATCTGGTTAAAGGACTACATCAAAATAAAGCGTGCTCTCGCTAACAAAATAAGAAACCGAGTTTCCTATAGGAAATTTTTCATTGATTGTTCATAACTCAGAGAGTATGTTACTGACTTGTTAGATGAAGAGATGCTATTTACCGCTCGCTATCGTGAAGGACTTAACAATATTTGAGTGGTTTTTACCCCGAATAATTGGGGAACGTAATAAGAGTTTAGGGATAACTAAACACCCTGTTTTCTCACCACCCTACACAGCCGTTGAGTAAAGCAGCCATCAAAAAGGAACAACGAATACAATAACTATTCGTTGGATTATTGGAAGGTCATCTACCATGAATGCAAACGCGAACAAAACTTACCAAAATCACAGCCTTGAGAGTTTCTTCTCAACCAACTTAGCGGCAACCGATGATGCCGTTTTTGCCGGTATTCAAGCCGAATACGCACGCCAGAATGAACAAATTGAGCTTATCGCTTCTGAAAACATTGTTTCAAAAGCGGTTATGCAAGCCCAAGGAACATGCCTTACCAATAAATACGCGGAAGGCTACCCTGGCCGCCGTTACTATGGTGGCTGTGAACATGTTGATACCGTAGAGACGATTGCTATCGAGCGCGCTAAATCGCTTTTTAATTGCCAATATGCAAACGTTCAACCCCATTCTGGCGCTCAAGCTAACGGGGCAGTAAAACTTGCACTGCTCCAGCCGGGTGACACTATTATGGGCATGTCTTTGGATGCAGGTGGCCACTTAACGCATGGTGCTAGGCCTGCTTTGTCGGGTAAATGGTTTAATGCCATTCAATACGGAGTTGATCGTGAAACGCTAGAAATCAATTACGAAGACGTACGTGCACTGGCACAACAGCATAAACCTAAAATGATCATTGCAGGTGGTTCGGCCATTCCTCGTGTCATCGATTTTGCTAAATTCCGCGACATTGCTGATGAAGTCGATGCCATCTTAATGGTCGATATGGCGCATATTGCAGGTTTAGTTGCAACCGGTGCACATCCTAGCCCATTACCTCATGCTCACGTTGTCACCACCACAACCCATAAAACACTGCGCGGCCCACGTGGTGGGATGATCCTAACCAACAGCGAAGAGATCATCAAAAAAATCAATTCAGCCGTTTTTCCAGGTCTACAAGGTGGTCCACTAATGCACGTTATCGCCGCTAAAGCAGTCGCTCTTGGTGAAGCATTGGGACCTGAATTTAACAGCTATATCGATTCAGTGATCGACAACGCAAAAGTTCTCGCTGAAGTGTTGCAAACTCGCGGTTGTGATATTGTGACTGGCGGAACTGATACGCACTTGATGCTCGTAGACCTACGTCCTAAAGGCTTGAAAGGTAACGTGGCGGAGCAAGCTCTTGAGCGTGCAGGGATCACATGTAACAAAAACGGCATCCCCTTTGATACTGAAAAGCCTATGATTACTTCGGGTATTCGTTTAGGCACACCAGCAGGAACCAGCCGTGGTTTTGGTCGTGAAGAATTCAAACTCATTGGGCAGTGGATTGGCGATGTGCTAGATGGTCTTGTTGAGAGTCCAGAAGGTAATGCACAAGTGGAACAACAGGTTCGCAAGCAAGTGAAAATGTTGTGCCAACGCTTCCCACTTTACCAGTAACACTTTCAAATTAAACACAAGTTTCAAATCAATACTTTTTTTGGAGATTAAGCAATGGACAATACACTGAAGTTTGCAGAAAGCCACGAATGGGTGCGCGACAACGGTGACGGCACAGTAACGATCGGTATTTCTGAGCATGCACAAGAAATGCTTGGCGATGTTGTGTTTGTTGACCTACCAGAAGTGGATGCAGAGATTGACGCTGGCGACAGCTTTTCTCTTGTCGAATCAGTGAAAGCCGCTTCAGACATTTATGCGCCTATTACCGGTGTTATCGTTGAAATCAATGAAGAGCTAGGAGATAGCCCTGAACTGATCAACGAAGAACCATATGAAGGTGGCTGGATTGTAAAAGTGAAAATGTCTGACCCTTCTGAACTTGACGATCTAAAAGATGCAGAAGAATACTTAAGCTCTATCGAAGAAGACTAAACAGCCCATCACAAATCAAAGCTGCCCAGTATGGGTGGCTTTTTTTTAAGGTCACAACAGACCTTATGAGAAGGTAAAGGAAATGACTGAATTACTTCACAGCACACTACTTAATGAATTGAGTACCCAAAATGAGTTTGTTGCACGCCACAACGGACCGAACGCTGATGATCAACAAAAAATGCTCAACACAATTAATGCCGAAAGCCTTGATGCATTAATTACACAAACAGTTCCTAAACAAATTCGTTTAGAAGCACCAATGTCGCTTGCCGCTCCACAAAGTGAAGCAGACATGCTGACAGCCATGAAAGTATTTGCTAAGCAAAACCAAGTCAAACGTACGTTCATTGGTCAAGGCTACTACAACACATTTACGCCTAACGTTATTTTACGTAATGTGCTGGAAAACCCAGGTTGGTACACCGCCTATACGCCATACCAACCAGAAATCTCCCAAGGTCGTTTAGAATCGCTACTCAATTACCAGCAAATGGTGATGGATTTAACGGCCATGGATATTGCCAACGCCTCACTGCTCGACGAAGCAACTGCGGCAGCAGAAGCCATGACACTCTGTAAGCGTGCAGGCAAAAGTAAAAGCAATGTCTTTTTTGTTGCCAACGATGTTCACCCTCAAACCATTGAGGTGGTGAAAACGCGCGCTGAATTTATTGGCTTTGAAGTACAAATTGGTGATCTCGATTCACTACCTGAACAAGATGTGTTCGGCGCACTACTACAATACCCAAATACCACCGGTGAAGTGCGCGACTTAACCGATATTATTGCCAAAGCGCAAGCAAACAAGACGCTGGTCACTGTTGCTACAGACCTACTGGCAAGCACACTATTGAAACCAGCAGGTGAGATGGGCGCTGATGTCGTGATTGGCTCAGCACAACGTTTTGGCGTACCAATGGGCTACGGCGGCCCACATGCTGCATTTATGGCAACACGTGAAGCACACAAACGTACCATGCCGGGCCGCGTGATTGGTGTTTCAATTGATGCAAAAGGCAACCAAGCTTTGCGCATGGCAATGCAAACTCGTGAACAGCATATTCGCCGCGAAAAAGCGACCTCAAACATCTGTACGGCACAAGCACTACTGGCCAATATGGCGTCATTCTACGCGGTGTATCACGGCGCTGAAGGGCTACGTACTATTGCTCGTCGTACCCATCATATGACAGCAATTCTTGCAGCAGGTCTAACCAAAACAGGTTACGAACTCACTAACAACAGCTTTTTTGATACCATCACCATCAACACGAGTGATAATACTGAAACACTTTATATCAAAGCTCAGCAAGCCGATATTAACCTTCGCAAATTGAACGGTAAGTTAGGTATCAGCTTAGATGAAACCACAACCATCGCAGATATTGATGCACTATTTGCAATCTTTAACGTTGAAGAGGCCGTTAATGCCTTATCAACCGAAATTGCGGCTAACGAATTTGCAGCGATCCCTGAAGGGTGCCGTCGCCACTCTGAGTTTCTCACTCATCCTGTTTTTAATACGCATCACAGCGAAACACAAATGATGCGTTATCTAAAACAGCTTGAAAATAAAGACTTTTCACTAACACACGGTATGATCCCACTCGGCAGTTGCACCATGAAGCTGAATGCGGCGGCAGAAATGATTCCAGTGACATGGCCAGAATTTGGAGATATCCACCCATTTGCTCCGAAAGATCAAGCGGCTGGTTATGCCGCACTGGCAAAAGATCTGAAAGAAAAACTGTGTGAAATTACCGGTTACGACGCTTTCTCATTGCAACCAAACTCTGGCGCATCTGGTGAGTACGCAGGTCTAATTGCAATTCAACGCTACCACCAAAGCCGCGGCGAAGGTCATCGTAACGTCTGCTTAATTCCAAGTTCTGCACACGGTACTAACCCTGCGACAGCTTCTATGGTGTCAATGAAAGTGGTTGTGGTTAAGTGTGATGAAGAAGGCAACATCGACATCGACGACCTAGCAGCGAAAATCGAGAAGCACAGAGACAACCTATCAAGCATTATGATCACTTACCCTTCTACGCACGGCGTTTATGAAGAGAAAGTGAAAGAAGTGTGTGAAATGGTTCATGCTGCTGGCGGTCAGGTTTACCTAGACGGCGCTAACATGAACGCGCAGGTTGGTCTCACCAACCCAGGTTTCATTGGTTCTGATGTTTCTCACCTTAACCTACATAAAACCTTCTGCATTCCTCACGGCGGCGGCGGCCCTGGCATGGGACCTATTGGTGTTAAAGCTCACCTAGCCTCTTTCCTTCCTGGTCATATTGAAGGTGGTGTCGAAGGTGAAGATCACGCAGTGTCAGCCGCGGATCTCGGCAGTGCTTCTATTTTACCGATCTCATGGGCGTATATTGCCATGATGGGTGCTGAAGGTTTAACTGAAGCCACCAAAGTTGCGATTTTGAATGCTAACTATATGATGGAAAGATTACGTCCTCACTACCCTGTGCTTTACCGTGGAACCAATGGACGCGTAGCGCACGAATGCATCATTGATATTCGCCCACTGAAAGAAGAAACCGGTATTAGCGAAGAAGATATTGCAAAACGTTTAATGGACTACGGCTTCCACGCCCCAACGATGTCATTTCCAGTCGCGGGTACATTGATGGTAGAGCCAACGGAGTCAGAAGACCTAGCAGAGCTTGATCGCTTCTGTGACGCGATGATCGCCATTCGTGAAGAAATGAATAAAGTGAAGTCGGGTGAATGGCCGTTGGAAGACAACCCACTAGTCAATGCACCTCACACACAAGCGGATCTTTCTAGTGATGAATGGGCACATCCATATTCACGAGAAGTAGCTTGTTTCCCTTCTCGTCAAACAAAAGCATCAAAATACTGGCCAACCGTAAACCGTGTCGATAACGTTTACGGAGACCGCAATTTGATCTGCTCTTGTCCGAACATTGATAACTATCAAGACTAATTGATTGTTGATCACAGATAACTAAGTTGGAAACTAACTTGAATAGCAAAAGGCGAAACATTTGGTTCGCCTTTTTTCACGTCACTGTAACCTAGAAATCGCAGTCACCTACTTACTAGCAGATCGAACCACGCTACATCATTTATAACCTCATGGTAAAAGCTAAAATTATTGATACAAGGTTAGCCAATCAGTTTTACTGATGATTCAATACAGATAGCATCATGTCGCCAATATTCGATACAGCCATCAATTACCTTTCCTTGTTGGTTGTAATTGACTCGCTTAATAAGCATTGCCGGTGTTCCTGAGGTTGCTCGCAAAGCGTGGGCGATATTGCCAAGTAGTGAACTTGTCGTCATTTTGTAACTGACGCTATGATATTCAACGCCGAAGGTTTCTTGATACAAACTTGTCAGTGATGGGGATAAATCTAAGCCTAGCAAATTAGGGAATTTATCAGGACAAACGTAATTTGTTACGTAAGCGACCGGACGATCTTCTAGATAGCGAACCCGTTCAATCTGATAGACATCTGAAAAAGGTTTTAATGCTAATAGCGCTGTTGCTTGCTTATTGGCCAGTACCGCTTTCGAATAAAGAAGTTGAGTTTTGGGTTGACGATTTTGTGCTAATGCTAGCTTGGTAAAGCTTAAAGATTGCGCGGGGTCGTAACGCAATGGCTGTGGTGAGATAAACCAGCCACGGCGATCCTCGCGATAAATCTTACCTTCTGCTTCAAGTAATGACAGTGCCTCACGTAAGGTTACGCGGGTAGTATCAAATGACTCTGCCAGTTTTCGTTCCGCAGGAAGCTTCTGCCGTGGTGTCAGCATACCTGTCTCAATTTGCTCAACAATCACATCTTTGATTTTTACGTACTGCACCGAGAATCCCTTGCTTTATGTACGGCAGTTATAACGGTCGTATTACATAACTTGCCAAAATAAAGGTGCTTGATTAGCTCAAACACCTAAAAACTAAGCCATACCATCAACAGACGATCTTATCATTTAGTGCTATTACGCGATAAGAATTTCTTTAAGCTCATGCAATGAGCGCACATTATAATGTGGTTCTATACCATCAATATCAGAATGACCAACGGTATTGAGCCAACAGGTTTCAATACCAAATTTAAGACCACCAAGAATATCGGAATGCGGGTTATCCCCTACCATCAGTACTTTACTCTTACAAGGGTTACCCATTTTTTCTAACGCATGAGCAAAAATTCCGTTATCAGGTTTGGCTATACCCACTTCTTCGGAAATAATTACATGTTCAAAATAATCCGTCATACCTGTTCTCTGCAAACGAATCGCTTGTAACTCTGTAAAACCATTGGTGATGATACCAAGTTTTGCCTTACCTGTTAGTGCTTCTAGTAACTCTTTAGCACCAGGTAATGGCGTGCAAATATCTGCCATAGCTTCAAGAAATGCACTATTAAGATCAGCTGTTGTGGTTTGCAATTTTTCAGCCCAAGCTTGAAAGCGAATATGCTTGAGATCGGCTGCATTAATCACTCCATTTTGATAATCAACCCAAAGAGGTTTATTGACCTCTTGGTACTTGGCAAAGTCGATTTCATCAAAAATAACTCCCTTGCGTTCAAACATTAGCTGCATACCTTTGAAGGCATCGAAATGAAACAAAGTTTCGTCAGCGTCAAATAAAATCCAATCGTATTTCATGGTATATCCCTTAGTAACTTGCGCGCAGTGTAAATTGTTTTTGAATCTACGACAAACTGAACAATACTCCGTTACTTCGGATATCAATAGATACGTAAAACCAGAAGCTTAAGTTGATCAAAATCAGCATTGCGTTAGAATTTAGCATCAATCGAATATTCGACCACCCATAATACTTTACAACAAACATTTTGACGTCATTATCGCGACACAAACGTTTTCCTCACCTATTAATGACTTCCGATGAGGGTTTTATGCTGCCAGACATTGAAATTTGCCGTGCAACCAAATTGACACAGATTGATGCTATTGCTGCTAAGGCAGGCCTAGATCCTACTGAATTCCATAGCCAAGGACGTTTTAAGGCTAAAGTTTCTCTTTCTTGCTTAGATAGACTTCACACTCATCCTGAAGGTAAATTGGTTGTTGTTACCGCCATCACTCCAACCCCCTTGGGCGAAGGTAAAACAGTCACCACTATTGGCCTATCACAAGGGATCGCGAAATTAGATCACTCTGTCATGGCATGTATTCGCCAACCTTCTATGGGGCCAATCTTTGGTGTGAAAGGCGGAGCCGCTGGCGGTGGTTATTCTCAAGTTGCACCAATGGAAGAGTTAAATTTACATCTAACTGGTGACATTCACGCAGTTACGGCTGCGCATAACCTTGCCGCTGCCGCAATAGATGCACGGATTTATCACGAGCAGCGGTTAGGCTATGAAGATTTTGAACAACGTACGGGCATGAACGCACTGAAGATTGACGCAAACAAGGTCGTCTGGAAACGCGTCATGGATCATAATGATCGTGCACTTAGGATGGTCACAGTCGGTCAAAATGAAAGCGGTAAAACCATCAATGGTTATAAGCGGCAAGATGGGTTTGATATCTCTGCCGCATCAGAGCTGATGGCCATTCTCGCCTTAGCGGAAGACTTGCGTGATTTACGCCAACGTATTGGACGCATCGTGGTTGCTTATAATTTAAATGGTGACCCTGTAACCACAGAAGACTTGCAAGTAGCTGGCGCAATGACCGTTAGTATGAAAGAAGCGATTGAACCAACGCTCATGCAGACTTTAGAAGGTGTCCCTACCCTTATTCATGCTGGTCCTTTCGCCAATATCGCCCACGGCAATTCGTCAATTATTGCGGATGACATTGCTACACGACTTGCCGAATTCACCGTCACTGAAGGTGGCTTTGGTTCAGACATGGGCTTTGAGAAAGCGTGTAATATTAAAGCGGCAACATCAGGGAAAGCACCTGATTGCGCAGTCATTGTGGCGACATTACGGGGGCTAAAAGCTAACTCTGGTTTGTATGAACTTCGCCCCGGACAAGCTGTTCCTGACTCGCTATTTGAACCAGATCAAACTGCACTCATGGCTGGCTTTGATAATCTCAAATGGCATATCAACAACGTCAATAAATATGGTGTTCCTGCGGTGGTGGCTATCAATCGCTTTCCACAAGATACTCTGGAAGAAATCGAACAACTAACCGCTCTGATTCAAGCCTTACCGAACAACGTTGAAGTAGCATTGAGCGAAGGTTTTGCGTTCGGTGGAGAAGGTACAACAGATCTTGCAAACAAAGTGATCGCCCAATGTCGCAAGCCCAATCAATTTACTCCTCTCTATTGCTCGCAAGATTCGATTGAAACCAAACTCAACGCAGTGGCTCAAAAAGGGTATGGTGCAGCGGGAATTACATTAAGTGAGGTAGCCAAAGCACAAATGTGTGCATTCCAAGCTCACGGTTATGGTCATTTAGCGGTTTGTTTGGCCAAAACTCCTTTATCTATTTCTACCAATGCAGCCATTAAAGGTGCTCCAAAAGAGTTTGATGTTCCTATTCGAGAACTTAGATTATGCGCAGGTGCTGGTTTTATTTATGCGCTATGCGGCAATGTTATGACCATGCCCGGACTCCCTGACAAACCCGCCTTTATGGCATTGGATATTGATCAGCACGGTAATATCATCGGTCTTAATTAATCACTAAGTTAGCTTCTGGAAAGTCCCCCCATTTGCAGAAGCTTTCAATAAAATTAACTATTTTTATCTCTGTGCTGTAAGTTTTCGCACTTTTTACCGTTCTTTACGTATATCAATAAAAAAAAGTAAGGTCGGTTATGAAACGTTTTACTCCTATCTTTATCTCGATAGCGTTATTCGTGCCTATCGTTTTTTCACTGTTTAGTCAGGCAGAGACTAAGCCACAGAAAATGCCCAGCATTGGTAACGTCGATGTCGCCACACTCGCTGGCGGGTGTTTTTGGTGTACAGAATCTGATCTTGAGAAACTCAACGGCGTGATCAATGTCGTATCAGGTTATACCGGCGGATCAATGGAAAATCCGACCTATAAACAAGTTTCATCGGGTAAGTCCGGCCATATTGAAGTGGTGCAAGTAACGTTTGATCCTCAAGTCGTCAGCTATGAGCAGGTATTGGATCATTTTTTCCGTCATATTGATCCGACCGATGACAAAGGGTCATTTGTCGATAGAGGCCCACAATATCGCCCTGCGATTTTCTATCACAATGCAATGCAGAAGCAGACAGCAGAAACCTTCATGGCAGACATCGATAAGCTCGGTATCTATAAAAAACCGCTGAAAATAGAACTCATCCAATATACTACATTCTGGCCGGCAGAAGATTACCACCAAGATTTTTATAAAAAGAGCAAAGTGCGGTACAACTACTATCGCTACGCATCTGGGCGTGACCAATATTTAGATGAAATCTTTGGTGAAGATCGTAATGAAAATCCAAAGACATTACGTCAATTAATTGATGCAAATAAATCGGAGGCAAACCTTAAAGTCTATACCAAACCTTCTGACAAGGAGATTCGCGCCAAACTGACCGACCTTCAATACTACGTCACCCAAGAAGAAGGCACCGAGCGCGCTTTTAATAATGAGTATTGGGATAACAAAGCCGAGGGTATTTATGTTGATATTGTCACTGGTGAACCGCTGTTTTCTTCAACCGACAAATACAAATCTGGTACTGGTTGGCCAAGTTTTACTAAACCAATAAATGAAGCGTATATTGCAACGAAGACTGATTTCCGCTTAATTTATTCAAGAACAGAAGTCAGAAGCCGTTTTGGTGATTCTCATTTAGGGCACGTATTTGACGATGGTCCTGCCCCAACCGGGTTACGCTATTGTATGAATTCTGCGGCGATGCGCTTTGTTGCAAAAAATGACATGCAAGCTCAAGGTTATAGTGAGTATCTTGCTTTGTTTGAATAAACGTTGAAGTTCAATATTGCTCAGATAAATAAAAAGCCCCGAAAACTATTTCGGGGCTTTTTATTGAAATCAATGGGACACTTATCGTAAACCGTGAAGAAATTCCGCACGAGTAGCAGGATTAGACTTAAAAATACCACCCAATGCCGTCGTCGTCGTTTCACTGGTTGCGTCCATAACACCGCGTGATTTAACGCAGTAATGCGTTGCATCAATAGTTACCGCTACATCGTCAGATTCAAGTAAGGTTTGCAATGCCACCAGAATTTGTTGTGTCATTCGCTCTTGAACTTGTGGACGTTGAGCAAAAAAACGCACAATACGATTGATTTTTGAAAGTCCAATAATCTTGCCGCGCGGAATGTAAGCAACAGCAGCTTTACCATCGATCGTTACCAGGTGATGTTCACAAGTGCTGGTTACGGTGATATCTTTCACGCGAACCATTTCACTTACATTCATCTTGTTTTCAATGACAGTAATTTTGGGAAAGTTTTGGTAATCCAAACCAGAAAAGACTTCATCAACATACATTTTGGCAATACGATGCGGGGTTTCTTCGAGGCTATCATCAGTCAGGTCAAGACCAAGCAGTGTCAGGATCTCACGCATATGGTGTTCAATTTTTTCTTTCTTCTCTTCACGAGTTACCGCATTAGGACACATTGGCGTCTCTAAACCGCGGCTCTCTAGCGCATCTTTAACCAACTTTGCTGATTCGCTAAGACCTAACATTCCGATTCCTCTTACTTTTACCCCTTTCGGATGGCAGACAAGGATACTCGGAATTTTGAATAATTACACCCATATTTTATGGATGGTCATTCTTACCAAAAGACAATCTATGATAAAGTTATTGAAAAGAAAAACGACAATAGGATTCTAAAATGGGCTGTTGTGATGCTCCGGGCTTAATGCCTATCGAAGACGCTATGGACACAATGTTAGCGCGAATAAAACCAATTCAAGTGACACTGCAACTTCCATTAGCTGAAGCTCTTGGCTACGTATTGGCAGAAGATATACTTTCGCCTATTTTTGTCCCGCCTTTTGATAATTCAGCCATGGATGGATATGCGATACGCTTGAGTGATTTAGCAAAAAATCAAATACTACCATTGGCAGGAAAATCTTTTGCTGGCGCTCCCTTTGAAGGTGAATGGCCCGCTAATACGTGCATCAGAATCATGACAGGAGCGAAGATCCCACTTGGATGCGATGCTGTAGTTATGCAAGAAAATACCGATGTCACTGATGCTGGTATTGTCTTTAAACAGTCGGACATCAAGCCACAAAACAATATTCGCCCGACCGGTGATGACATTAAACAAGGTGATCTTGTTTTAGCGAAAGGCGCTCGCTTAACACCACGTGATATTCCCATGATCGCCACACTCGGCATTAGCCACATTACCGTTTTTCGCAAACCCAGAGTTGCCTTTTTCTCAACTGGTGATGAGCTCAAACCGCTGGGGGAGCCTTTAACTGACGGGCAAATATACGACAGTAATCGCTACGGGATTAAACCTCTAATTGAGAACTTTAGTTGTGAAGCGATTGACCTTGGCATCATCCCCGATTGCCCTGCAACATTAAAAGCTACGTTCGAAAAAGCCCAAAACTTAGCGGATGTGGTCGTCACATCTGGTGGTGTGAGTGTTGGCGAAGCCGATTACACCAAAGATATTTTGCAGGAACTTGGCGAGATCGGCTTCTGGAAACTGGCGATTAAGCCGGGCAAACCATTTGCGTTTGGTGAGCTTAGTAATGCTTGGTTTTGTGGTCTTCCAGGTAACCCGGTGTCAGCAGTACTAACTATGTACGTATTAGTACAACCGATGCTCGCTAAATTGGCGGGACATAGCAAATGGCAAGCCCCTGAATCTATCCCAGCCATCACGAAAACAGCATTCAAAAAAGCACCCGGCCGCACAGATTACCAACGTGGTATCTACTCGATTGAAAATGGCAAATTCGTTGTTGAAACAACCGGCAACCAGAGCTCAGGTGCATTTCGCTCCATGAGTTTAGCCAATTGCTTTGTAGTATTAGAACGCGAGCGTGGACGAGTTGAAGTGGGTGAAAACGTGAATATCCAACTTTTTAACTCCAGCTTGTATTAGGAGCGTTTGTGGATATTTTATCTGATGCAGAAATGTTACGTTACAACCGACAGATCATTCTCAAGCAGTTTGATTTTGAAGGCCAGGAAGCATTGAAACAAAGTTCTGTGCTCATTGTTGGTGCTGGAGGTTTGGGCTGTGCATCAAGCCAATACTTAGCAACGGCTGGCGTTGGCAGTATAACCCTCGTCGATGATGACGTCGTGGAACTCTCTAACCTACAACGGCAAGTGTTGCATACAGACAACGACATTGGCCGAAAAAAGGTCGATTCCGCAGCAGATTCATTACGAACTCTCAATCCATTTTTGGCGGTAAATACCGTTGATCAACGCTTAAATGACGAGCAGCTTGACACACTTATTGGGCAGCACACTCTGGTGTTGGACGCCTCTGATAATGTAGAGACTCGCAACCAACTCAATCGCCTTTGTTACCGAACTCGAACACCGTTGGTTTCTGGTGCCGCAATTCGAATGGAAGGACAAGTCAGTGTATTTACATACGAACATGCTGACGAACCTTGTTATCAATGTTTGAGTGCTTTGTTTGGCAATACGGCACTTACTTGTGTAGAAGCTGGCGTCATGGCACCTGTAGTGGGAATCATTGGCGCAGTACAAGCGATGGAAGCGATTAAAGTTATCGCGCACTATGGGCAACCTAAACAAGGTAAAATATTGATGCTCGATGCGCTCTCTATGAGCTGGCGCGAGATGAAACTGATGAAATTAGCGACATGCAGCGTGTGTACTGTCGATCATAAATAATGGGTATTATCAGCGATGGTACTATCAAACATCGCATTGGTTTTTACGCTTCTGTTCTGGATTTCTAGAATTCAGAGGCGTTTTTCTTTTTAACACATTTTCCACATTCAATTTGCTACTCAATCTGACCAATAGCATTGTTAAATAATAAAAGGTTCATCGCGGATTAGCGGGAACTAAAAACAAAAAAACGGTAGTAAGTGATATGGTTTAGTCGCCAAACAAAAATCATACACAAACTACCGTTTCCATGTCGAATCATACTTTCCTATCTTC